>CAYNFA010000852.1:0-1851 GCA_964396345.1 uncultured Thalassobaculum sp. | reverse complement strand
CGCCTGCGTCGGCGGTCGAGTCGCCGGTGAAGGACCTCGACGACGAGGGCCGCAAGGTGCTGGCCCGGGTCGGCATCCGTCTCGGTACCGAATCGCTGTACGTGCCGGAGCTTCTGAAGCCGCGCGCGGTCCGGCTGCGCGCCCAGCTCTGGTCGGCGGCGCGCGGCCAGTACCCCGAGGAGGGGCCGCCGCCCGAGGGTCGGGTACAGGCGGCACGGGCCGAGGCGACGCCGGCCGCCTACGATGTTGCCCTGGGCTATGCCCGCCTCGGCGGCCGGGCGGTTCGGGTCGACATGGTCGAACGGCTGGCGGCGCTGGTGCGCCGGGATGGGCGCGACGGGCCGTTCGCGATCACGCCTGAGATGCTGTCGCTGGCGGGCGTCGACACCGAGACGTTCACGGCGATGCTGACCGACCTCGGCTGCCGGCCGGCTGCCCCGGCGGAGGACGGTACCGCCCGGTTCGAGCGACGGCGCCGGCCGAAACGGCCACGGCGTGAGCGCCACCGCCCCAAGCGACCGGGTGCGCCGCCCCAGACGACCGCCCCCGTGCCTGCGCCCGACGCCGCCGCGCCGGATGGAGCGGCAGCAGGCGTTGCCCCCGACCAGCCGGAGCCGGCCGTGGCGGCGGCAGAAGGGGCCGATTCGGGCCAAACCACGCCGGCGTCGGTGCCGAGTGAACGTCGCCCCGACCGTGCGCGCCGGCCGCGGCGACGCAAGCCACGTTCGAAGCCGGACCAGGCGGCGGCGTCCCAACCTGGAGCGGGCGAGGCTGCAGCGCCGCCGCCCGAGACCGTCAGGTCTGCATCTGCCCAGTCTGCATCCGCCCAGAGCGCACCCACCCAGCCGTCGCCGCGCGGCCGCGGGCGGCCGAAGGGCGGCAAGCCCGCCGCCCAGCAGGCGGCGCCCGACAAGCCCGCCCGTCCGCCGCGCACCCCGGCCTACGACCCGAACTCGCCGTTTGCGGTGCTGGCCAAGCTTCGCCTCCGACAGTCGGGGCAATGACCGGGGGCCAGGGGGATGACCTGGACGGTGGTGGCGCCCAGCGTCTCGACAAATGGCTCTGGTGCGGGCGCTTCTTCAGGTCGCGCAGCCTCGCCAACGCGTTGCTGGCGGCCGGACGGCTGAGGCTGTCGGGAACGGTGGTGTCGAAGGCCCACCAGAAAGTGCGTCCGGGCGACGTGCTGACCTTCCCGCAGGGCCCCTACGTCCGGGTGGTCAAGGTGCTGTCGCTGGCGGTCCGCCGCGGCCCGGCGGCGGAGGCCCAGCGCCTCTTCGAGGATCTGGCGCCGGTGGCCGAGCAGCGCCCGCCGCCGGTCGATGCACCCTCGGCCGACGGTGCCCCGCCCGCCCGCGACCGCGGAGCTGGCCGCCCGACCAAGCGCGATCGCCGGGCCCTCGACCGGCTGCAGGACGAGCAGGGCTGACAGCGCCGGCCGGCGCGGCTAGCGTCCGCCCTGATCAGCTCCAGCGGAGATCCCCGAATGGCCTTCGACCTTGCCCGAGCCCGCGCCGAGACCCGAGGTTGCGCCGGCGTCATCCATCTCAACCACGCTGGCGCGTCGATGATGCCGGCGCCGGTGGCCGACGCGGTGGTCGACTGGCTGCGCGAGGAGGAGATGACCGGCGGCTACGAGACGGCGCGCCGGCATGACGACCGGCTCGAGCGCTTCTACGACGCCACCGCCCGGTTGCTGAACTGCCATCGCGACGAGGTGGCGTTCGTGGAGAACGCGACCCGCGCCTGGGACATGGCGTTCTACGCCCTCGATCTCGGACCCGGCGACAAGATCCTGACCGCCGAGTGCGAGTACGGCTCCAACATGATCGCCTACCTGCACCGCGCGCGCCG
>CAYNFA010000851.1:0-1852 GCA_964396345.1 uncultured Thalassobaculum sp. | reverse complement strand
GCCCGGGGTGTTCGTACCGGACGTGGTGCCGGAGCTGTCGACCGCCCGGCTGATCACCATGACCTGGCTCGACGGCACCCCGCTGATGAAGTTCCTGGAGGGCGAACCGCCGCTGGAACTGCGCAACGCCTTCGCGCTGACCATGTTCCGCGCCTGGTACTTGCCATTTTACTATTACGGGGTGATCCACGGCGACCCGCACCTCGGCAACTACACGGTGCGCGAGGACGGCTCGGTCAACCTGCTGGATTTCGGCTGCATCCGGATCTTCCCGAAATCCTTCGTGAAGGGCGTCATCGACCTGTACCGGGCGCTGCGCGACGACGACGAGCAGTTGGCGGTCCACGCGTACGAGAGCTGGGGGTTCAACGACCTCGACCGCGAGACCATCGACGTCCTGAACCTCTGGGCGCGCTTTCTGTACGGCCCGCTGCTGGAGGACCGCACCCGGCGCATCCAGGAGAGCGGCAGCGGCCTGTACGGCCGCGAGATCGCCGAGAAGGTGCACTCCGAGCTGCGCCGCCTGAACGGCGTCCGCCCGCCGCGCGAGTTCGTGCTGGTCGACCGCGCCGCCCTCGGCCTCGGGTCGGTGTTCATGCACCTCAAGGCCGAGGTCAACTGGCACCGGCTGTTCCACGACCTCATCGAGAACTTCGAGGCCGACGCGATGGAGGCCCGGCAGAACGAGGCGCTGGCGGCGGTCGGGCTCGAACGGCCGGAGTGACAACTCTCGACAGCCGAACCGAGTTACCGCTCCGATGGTCATCGGAATTGCGCTTGACGACCACTGTGGGCAGCGACAGTGTCCAAGCCATGCTGAGGAACCGGAACCTTTTTGACCGACGCCGACGCCGCCGCACCCAAGCGGCGGCTCTTCGGGCTGCGCGTCGATCGGCGTCCGTTCGCGGGGTGGCTGCCTCACTGTAGGTCCTCCCCGCCGGAGCGGCTCCGGCCCGCGTTCCTGAACCCCCGCAGCCCTCGGCTCCGGGGGTTTTCTTTTGCCCATACCCCAGGAGGACACCACCATGAGCGTTCGCGTCGGCATTGTCGGGATCAGCGGTTTCGGCGGCGGCGAGGCGATGCGCCTGGTCGCGGGGCACCCTTCGTTCGAGCTGATCTACGCCGCGGGCGAGGGCAGCGCCGGCAGCCGCTTGGTGGACCGCTTCCCCGGGGTGCCGGCCAAGCTGGCCGACCTGGTGATCGAGAAGTGGGACCCTGTGAACCTACCGACGCTCGACGTGCTGTTCGCGTCGCTGCCCACCGGCGCCTCGACCGAGGCGCTGGCGCGCGTCCCCCGGGACGTGAAGATCGTCGACCTCGGCGGCGACCACCGCTACGCCGAGGGTTGGGCGTACGGTCTGGCCGACGTCTGGCCTGACCAGATCGAGGGTCGGAGCCGCGTCGCCAACCCCGGCTGCTTCCCCGCGGCGGTGCTGAACGCGCTGGCACCGCTGCTGGCCAACAAGCTGATTGACCCCGGCAACATCGTGATCGACGCCAAGACCGGCATCTCCGGTGCCGGCCGGGGCGGCGGCGACAGCACGTTCGGCTACGCTGAGAGCAACGAGAACCTGGTGCCTTACGGTCTCCTCAAGCACGTCCACATGCCCGAGATGGCCAAGACGATCGAGCGGCTGAGCGGCGGCAGCGCGGCCGGGTTGGTGTTTACGCCGCACCTGGTGCCGATGACCCGCGGCGTCCTCGCCACCCTGTACTGCCGCGGCCGCGCCACCACGGACCAGTGCCTGGAAGCGGCCCGGCGCTTCTACGCCGGGCGGGCGTTCGTCCGCGTGACCGACAAGCCACCGCAGACCAAATGGGCCACCGGCTCGAACCTCGCGTTCGTCAGCTA
>CAYNFA010000850.1:0-1852 GCA_964396345.1 uncultured Thalassobaculum sp. | reverse complement strand
CTCGGCCTGGCCGCGAGCGCCTATCGCCGTCAGGTGAGCCTCGGCGGTGTCGAGCACGATCGAGACGAACAGCATGCCTTGGGTGTCGTTCACCGGCGGCAGGCTGAGCCGTCCGCCGAAGAAGCAGCCTTCGAGCCAAGCAGCGAAGACATCGTGGATCAGCCGGACCCGTTCGGAGGTTCCCCTGTCGCGATCGGGCACCATCTGGCCGCCAGTAATGAGCAGACGGCAGGTCAGGTTGGCAAAGAACCCAATGACGTCGGCCGTGCGAAACAGGTACCGAGCCGCACCCAACCGAGCGTCCGGTTCGCCGTTGAGGACGTCGAGCAGGAAAAGCCGGGTGAGATACGTCGGCCGGTTGAGATTCACGATCACCGCGCGGCGCGGGTCGACCGCATGCGTCATCCTCGCACCACCGCCCTTGTCGATGCCGGCCCGTCCGGGGGGACTTACCACGGCGCGGGCGGCAGAGACAGAGGCCGCAGCCGACGCTACGAACATCGCCACGCCGCCGTCGCGATGCTAGCATTCGCGGCCGTTTCAGCGACGGCCGGACAGCATTGGGGCGCACAATGATCGGGTTCAAGTCGCGAAGGGAAGCGCGCCGCCGCGTCGTGATGGAGCCGGGCGACGCGTCCGCGCTGTTGGCCAACTACTGGCCGCCGTTCACCCGCGAGGAACTGCTGAAGGTCCCCGAACGGCTGCGCCGCGTCGTCGTGCTCGGATCCGTCATCGGGCGCCTGCCGGGAAGCGTCTTCTCACCGAAGTTCCTGATATGGAGGGTTCAGGAGGCCGTGAAGTTCATCCGTGAGCAGCTCGGACGCCACGCGACCGCCAAGACATGGTCGAGCACCGCGCCAAACGGAAAGACAATTAAGTTCCCGCTGACCTCACCATCGGCGATCGCGTTCAAGGAGATGGCCGACAAATACACGCCGTACTACGAGAAAGCACTGGTCGACTTCCTCGTCCAGCGCCTTAAGCCCGGAGACGTGTTCGTCGATGTCGGCGCCAATGTCGGTTACGTGAGCGCCTTTGCCGCAACCACCGGCGCGTCTGTCTACGCCGTCGAGATCCAGCGCCTGCTGATTCCCTTGATCGAGCAGTTGGCGACCATCAACGACTTCGACCAGCTCCGGCCGCTGCACATGGGCCTGTCATCAGGCTCCGGCCTCTGCATGATGTGGCGCACGGGCATCAACTTTGGCGCCGGACTGGAAGGCCAGACCAACCGGACGATGACCGACCAGCCGCGCTCGGTGGCAGACGACTTCGTACCGATGATGTCACTCGACGACGCCTTCGGCAGCGATGAGTTGCTGCCGTCGATCGTCAAGATCGACGTCGAGGGTCACGAGATCGATGTCATCGCCGGCGCGCGCGAGGTCATCGGTCGCCGGCGCACCACCTTCGTGATCGAATACCACTCCCACCTGATAGCCATGTACGATCGCAAGCCATCCGAACTGGTCGCTCCATTCGCCAACGAAGGCTGGAAATGGTCGCAGCTGACCGACGACGGCCTGCTGGCCATATCCAGCATGGACGACATCAGGCCGGATCCGCGCGACCCCAATCCGAAGCTGGTGTTCGAGCCGCGCCGCTGACCGGCTGAGCCGGTGGGCGCGGCCCGACCGGTTACGCCTCGCCCTCGATCTTGCCGGTGATCGGGTTGAACGGCGTCGGGAACACGCCGCGCGGCTTGATGTAGTCGTACGGAGCGCGCGCCAGGAACCGGCCCCAGCCGGCCTGGCAGTCGACCTCGCCCTCGTTCCACACCACCCGCCCGCGCGACAGGGTCACCGCCGGCCAGCCGATCACGTCCATGCCCTCGTAGGGGGTGTAGTCGGTC
>CAYNFA010000849.1:0-1852 GCA_964396345.1 uncultured Thalassobaculum sp. | reverse complement strand
GCGGCGGTGCGCTGCGCCACCGACCCCGCGGTGCGCGCCGTGCTGCTGACCGGCGCCGGCGGCAAGGCGTTCTGCGTCGGCGGCGACCTCAAGTCGTTCCACGCCCAGGGCGACGGCATCGCCGCGCACCTGAAGGAAACCACCCACTACCTGCACGCCGCCTGCTCGACCCTGGCCCGCATGGACCCGCCGCTGGTGGTGGCGGTGCAGGGGGCCGCGGCCGGCGCCGGGTTCTCGCTGGCGCTGCTCGGCGACCTGGTCTACGCCGCCGAGAGCGCGGTGTTCACCATGGCCTACACCGCCGCCGGCCTGTCGCCCGACGGCGGGTCGACCTTCCTGCTGCCGCGCGTCGTCGGGTTGCGCCGGGCGCAGGAACTGACCCTGACCAACCGCCGGCTTTCCGGCACCGAGGCGGCGTCCTGGGGCGTCGCCACCGCCTGCGTCGCCGACGCCGAACTGGCCGCCACCGCCGAGGACGCGGCGCGCCGGCTGGCCAGCGGCCCGACCCACGCGTTCGGACGCGCCCGTCGACTGCTGGTCGACAGCTTCGACACCGCCTTCGAGACCCAGATGGCGCGCGAGGGCAGCCACATCGCCGCCGCCGGCGCCGAGCCGGACGGCCGCGAGGGGCTGGACGCGTTCCTGAACAAGCGCAAGCCGCTGTTCAGCGGGCGGGTGTAGCGACCCGGCGCGGAGCGTCGGGTGGGTCCCGGCTCGCGCTGCGCTTGGCCGGGATGACGACAGGGTGGGGAGGGGCGTCATCAAGTCAGTGATCGGCCACCCTCTCCCTCGTCGTCATCCCGGACGAACGCGC
This sequence comes from uncultured Thalassobaculum sp., assembly GCA_964396345.1. Classification (GTDB taxonomy): domain Bacteria; phylum Pseudomonadota; class Alphaproteobacteria; order Thalassobaculales; family Thalassobaculaceae; genus Thalassobaculum_A. The sequence goes on along the minus strand of CAYNFA010000849.1, from coordinate 1,038 downwards.
AACAGCGCGGGCGATCCGGGACCCACCCGACGCTCCATCGGCGCACCCTCGGCGAGCCACCGTCGCTCCGTAGACCCAGGATAGCTGCGGCTTCGCCTCGGCTTCCGGGGTGACGATATAGATGGGTGGCGGTTGCGGCGTGCGGGACCGGCGCCGTGTTCAGTCCAGCGCCAGCACCTCGGCCTTCAGGTAGGCGCTCTCCGGAAGGTGCGGGTGAACCGGGTGGTCGGGGCCGGCGCCGGCGCGGCGCAGGACGCGGGCCGTGCGGCCGGCCTCGGTGACGCCGCGCGCGGTCTGCTGGGCGAACGAGGCGGCGTCCATGTGGAACGAGCACGACGCCAGCAGCAGCACGCCGCCGGGCGCCGCCACCTGCGCGGCGAGGCGGGCGAGCTTGCGGTAGGCCCTGGCCGCGGCGCCGACGTCCTTGCGCGACTTCGCGAACGCCGGCGGGTCGCAGATCACCACGTCGTAGGTCTCGCCGTTCTTGATCAGGTGCTCGAGGGCGGCGAAGGCGTCGGCCTTGCGGGTCGTCACGCGATCCGCGACCCGGCTGAGCTCGGCGGCCCGGGCGGCGATCTTCAGGGCCGAGGCGGCGCTGTCGATCAGGTCGACCTGGGCGGCGCCCGCGACCGCGCACTGGATGCCGAAGCCGCCGGTGTGGCTGTAGACGTCGAGCACCCGCGCGCCGACGGCCAGCCGGGCCACGAACGCGCGGTTGTCGCGGTGGTCGAAGAACCAGCCGGTCTTCTGGCCGCCGAGCGGGTCGAGCGGGAAGGTACCGCCGCCCTCCGCCACGGTGGGCGCCTCGGGCACCGACCCGGCGGCGAGCCGGACCTCGCTCGCCAGCCCCTCCAGCCCGCGCACCGAGGTGTCGTTCCGCAGCACGATGGCCGCCGGACCCAGCGCCTCGGTCAACGCCTCGATCAGCGCCGGCTCCAGCCGGTCCATGCCGGCAGTGTTGGCCTGCGCCACCACCAGATCCCCGAAGCGGTCGACCACCAGCCCGGGCAGTCCGTCGGCCTCGGCGTGCACCAGCCG
>CAYNFA010000848.1:0-1868 GCA_964396345.1 uncultured Thalassobaculum sp. | reverse complement strand
CTGGAGCGCCGGGCCGACCAAGTCGTTCCGCGTCACCCGGATGGCCGGGCGCCAGACCGCGTCGCCAGCCACCAGGCGAGCGAAGTCGGAGCCTTCCCACAGGAAGCGGCCGCGGTCGTCGAGGGTGATGGCGGCGTCGTTGGCCTCCTCGATCCGCGTCACCCGGCGCGCGATCTCCGCCGGCAGCACCCGGCGCGCGGTCGCCAGGACCGCCTTGGCGTCGGCGGCATCGGTGACCTCCGGTGCGAAGCTCAATCCTTCGAGGCGCCCGACCGGGTGGCCCTCGACCAGCACCGCGCCGTCGGCCGAGACCGCCGCGATCAGGTCGGCGTCTTCGTCCTTGAGACGGCGCGACAGGACGGTGGCCCGGCGATCGACGAAACGCTGGGTCAGGCGGTCGTGGAGCGCGTCGGACAGCCGGTCCTCGATCGCCCGGGCACGCTGCTGGCGGTCCAGCGGGTCGTCGATCCAGTCGCCGCGGTTGGTTATGTACGTCCAGGTGCGGACGTGGGCGATGCGGGCGGCCAGCGTGTCGATGTCGCCGTCGGTGCGGTCAAAGCGGCCCATCTGCTCGTCCACCCACGCCGACGGAAGGCGCTCGCCGCCCTCGGTCAGATGCGCGAACACCTCGGACAGCAGGCGGGTGTGGGATTCCGACATGGTCTTCTGGAAGTCCGGAATCTGGCAGACCTCCCACAGCAGCCGGACCCGCGAGGCGGCGGTGGTGCGGTCCATCACCTCGGGAAGGCGCGACATGGCCTCCAGCGCGCGCTGGTCGTCGGCGTCGCGCTTGCGGATCAGGAAGTCGTGCGGCGGGCGGTCGTCGAGGGTGCGCTTGAGATCGCGCACCGAGGCGAAGGAAAGGTCCGAGCTTCGCCAGTGGAGCTGGCGCAGCGGTTCGAACCGGTGCTCCTCGATCGCCGCCACCACCTCGGGGTCGAGCGGCCTGCAGTCCATGGTGACGCCGAAGGTGCCGTCGTTCAGGTGCCGCCCGGCGCGCCCGGCGATTTGCGCCAGTTCAGCCGGCGTCAACTTGCGTGGGATGCGGCCGTCAAACTTCGAATCCTCGGCGAACGCGACATGGTCGACGTCCATGTTGAGGCCCATGCCGATGGCGTCGGTGGCGATCAGGTAGTCAACCTCGCCCTCCTGGAACAGCCGGACCTGGGCGTTGCGGGTGCGCGGGCTGAGCGCGCCCATGACCACCGCCGCGCCGCCGCGCTGGCGGCGCACGATCTCGGCCAGCGCGTAGACGTCGGCGGCGGAGAAAGCCACCACCGCGCTGCGCCGGGGCAGGCGGGTGATCTTGCACGGGCCGGCGTAGTCGAGCTTCGAAAGCCGCGGTCGGGTATCGATCCGGGCCGACGGCACCAGGCGCTGCAGCAGCGGGCGGATGGTGTCGGCGCCCAGGAACATGGTCTCCTCGGCGCCGCGGGCGCGCAGCAGGCGGTCGGTGAACACATGACCGCGCTCGGGATCGCCGGCGAGTTGGATCTCGTCGACCGCCAGGAACGACACCTCGCGATCGAGCGGCATGGATTCGACTGTGCAGACGAAGTAACGGGCGTCGCTGGGAAGAATTTTCTCCTCGCCGGTTATCAACGCCACCTGGCGCGCGCCCTTGGCGGCGACCAGGCGGTCGTAGTTCTCGCGCGCCAGCAGGCGCAGCGGAAATCCGATCATGCCGCTCTCGTGACCGAGCAGCCGCTCCATCGCGAGATGGGTCTTTCCGGTGTTGGTCGGGCCGAGGACGGCGGTGACCAGCGAGGGGGGCTCAGCGAGGACCATTGCCCGCAGGATTCCGGGTTGGGAGGTCGCTGGCAAGGCCTTGTCGGCGGAAACCGCAGTCTTCATATCTGCGGGTCGTG
>CAYNFA010000847.1:0-1874 GCA_964396345.1 uncultured Thalassobaculum sp. | reverse complement strand
CGGTGTCGGAACTAGAGTCCTCTTGTCGAGTTTCGGTATCGTTGCGTTGCTCCGGATCGGCGGGACCGACCCGATTGTTGCGGCTGCGCTGATCCGGTTCCCGACCGACTTCGGGTTCGCTGCGTTGCTCCGGATCGGCGGGACCGACCATATTGTTGCGGGAGGGCGGTCCCAGTTCCGGATCGGTTTCGGACGGGAGTTCGTCGGTGCCGGTGACAACGTCGTCGCCGGCTTCGCCGGTCGGGCTGTCGTCGCCGGATTCGCCGGCCAGGCTGTCGGCGGCGTCGGCTCCCAGCAGCGCGGCGTCACCAATCAACGCGCCGTCCTCGCCGAACATCCCAGGGGTGGCGTCGCCGTCGAGCGGATCGGTCGCCGCCACGCCGCTGCGCTCGTTGACGGCGTCATTGTGCGCTTCGATCGCTCGGGCGAGGTCGTCGACGGGTTCGCCGCCGAGATGGATCTGAAGCGTCTCGAAGTCCTTGATGGCGAGGTTGATCGCATCGAACCGCGCTTCGGTGCCGAGGCTCACTTCGCCGCTGTCGATGCGGTCGAACCAACTCTGAAGATCCTGCAGTGCCTGCTGAACATCGTCGGTGACGGTCGTGTCGTTGGATACCGTGATGCGCAGCGTGTCGCGCCCGGTTCCGCCTTGATAGGAGTCGAACCCTCGATCCCGGGTGTTCCCGCCGATGTCGTGGACGACAAGATCGTCGCCGCCCCCCAGGTCAATGGTGTCGGCGCCGGCCCCGCCGTCCACCTGATCGTTTCCGTCGCCTGCCCGGATCAGGTCGCTTCCATCGCCGCCGAACAGCGTGTCGTCGCCGGACCCTGCGCTGATCACGTCATTGCCGCCATCGGCATTGACGAGGTTGTCGCCGGCGCCGGCGACGATCGTGTCGTTGCCTGATCCGGCGACGATGGTGTCGTTGCCGGTACCGGTTGTGACTGAGTTGTTGCCGTCGCCGGCGTTGATCAGGTTGCGGCCGTCGCCAGCCGCGATCGTGTCGTTCCCGGACCCGGCCGTCACCGTGTCCTTGCCGCTGCCCGCGGTCACCCGGTTGTTGCCGTCGCCCGCGTCGATGCGGTTGTCGCCGTCGCCTACCGACAGCGAGTCGTTTCCTGACCCGGCGACGATGGTGTCGGCATCGCGACCGGTGGTCACGGTGTTGTTGCCGTCGCCGGCGTTTACATGGTTGCGGCCATCGCCGGCCGAGATCGTGTCGTGCCCGGACCCGGCCGCCACCGTGTCGGATCCGCTGCCCGCGGTTACCTGGTTGTTGCCGCCGCCCGCGTCGATACGATTGTCGCCGTCGCCGGCCGATAGTGTGTCGTTCCCGGACCCTGTCGCGATGGTGTCGGCGTCGCGGCCGGTGACCACCCGGTTGGCGCCGTCGCCGGCGTTCACCTGGTTGCGGCCGTCGCCGACCTCGATGGTGTCGTTGCCGGAACCCGCGTTGACGGTGTCGGATCCGCTGCCCGCGGTTACCCGGTTGCTGCCGGCACCGGCGTCGATGCGGTTGTCGCCGGCACCCGCCGATATGGTGTCGTTGCCGGAACCGGCGCTGACGGTGTCGGCGTCGCGGCCGGTGGTGACGGTGTTGTTGCCGTCGCCGGCGTTGATCTGGTTGCGCCCGTCGCCGGCGGAGATGGCGTCGTTGCCGGCGCCACCGTCGATCGTGTCGTTGCCGGAACCCGCCGATATGACGTCGTCGCCGGCGCCAGACGTGACGCGGTTGTCGCCGTCGCCGGCCAGAATGGTGTCACGACCCGAGCCGGTGGTGACGGTGTCGGCGTCGCGGCCGGTGACCACCCGGTTGGTGCCGTCGCCGGCGTTCACCTGGTTGCGGCCGTCGCCGACCTCGATGGTGTCGTTG
>CAYNFA010000846.1:0-1876 GCA_964396345.1 uncultured Thalassobaculum sp. | reverse complement strand
GGCGGGGGAATCCAATACAATTTCTAGGCGATTGAAAAGAAAAGGCTTTGACTCATGGCAGGAGAACTGGAAGGTCAACTCGACAAGGTGGGTTGGCAACTTCTTCGGATCCTGCAGGAAGACGCGCGACTCTCGTTCAGCGAGCTCGGCCGGCGGGTCGGCCTGTCCTCGCCGGCGGTGGCGGAGCGGGTACGGCGGATGGCGGATTCCGGCATCATCACCGGCTATCGAGCCCTGGTGGAGCCATCCAAGCTCGGCTACCCGACCACGGCGTTCATACACCTCAAGGTCACCGGAGAGCATCACAGCCGGATCGCGACCATGGCGCACACCCTGGCCGAGGTTCAGGAGTGCCATCATGTCACGGGCCAGGACAGCTACATGATCAAGGTGATCGTCTCATCGATGACCCACCTGGAGCACGTGATCGCGCAGATTCGCACCTACGGTGAGACCACGACGTCGATCGTGCTGTCGTCGCCGGTCAAGGCCAAGATGGTGATGGCGGGGCCGAGCGTGCGGGTCGGACCGCAGCTTCCGCCGATCGCTTACGAGCACACCGGCTGATACGAGAACTGGCTGACGCGATCGGCCGGCGGATCAGCCCTTCCGGACATCAAGTGTCGTTCCGCCGGTCAGGTCCAGCAGGTCGGCCGGCGTCGCCTCGAACACCGCGTTCGGCGTGCCGGCGGCGCACCAGATTCGCGACAGCGCCATGAGGTCGGCGTCGAGGTAAATCACCGGCTCGACGGCGTGGCCGACCGGGGCGACCCCGCCGATGGCAAAGCCGGTGGCGGCCCGCACGAAGTCGGGATCCGCCCGGACGATCGTTTCGCCCAGCGCCGCGGTGACTTTTCGCTCATCCACGCGGTTCACGCCGCTCGCCACCACCAGCACCGGCCGGCCGCTCTCGGCTGCCTTGAAGACCAGCGACTTGCCGATCTGCGCCACTGTGCAGCCGCACGCCGCTGCCGCATCCTCGGTGGTGCGTGTAGAATCGGGCATCTCCACCACCACGAGGCCGCGGCGGGCGATCAGATCCTGAACGCGGCGGGCGCTCGGCTTGAGAGGCATGGGATGAACTCCGGCGGCGGGTGTCGACGGGCGCGGAACATCGGGGTCGGCGCCGAGTTGAGCGAGCGTACACGAACTCGGATACGGGAGCCTCGCATGGCAAACGACGTCGATCGCGTTTGGGAACTGGTCGAGAAGATCGGCTTCTGCATGCTGGCCAGCCGGGACGGCGAGGACATTCGTTCCCGGCCGATGGCGGCCCACGCCGCGCGGGACGAGAACGCGGTCTACTTCCTCACCGATGCCGGCAGCCACAAGGACGAGGAGGTGGCGCGCGACCCGCATGTCGCGCTCGCGTTCGCCGATTCCGGCGGTCAGACCTACGTCTCGGTCAGCGGCCGCGCCGAGGTGCTCGACGATCGCGGCAAGGTCCGCGAACTGTGGTCGACGCCGGCCAAGGCTTGGTGGAGCGATCCCGACGATCCTTCCATCAGGATCCTGAAGGTCGTTCCCAAGGATGCCCAGTACTGGGACAGTCCGGGCACCATCGTCAGCACCGTGACGATGATGGCGGCGGCGGTATCGGGCAGCCGGCCTAACCTCGGCGACAACGCCAAGGTCGACCTCTGAACGGACCGGCTTGCCCGGCCCGTTCGTGGCTCGCCGTCGCTTGACGCCCATGGCCCGCTCGCGTATATCGCCGGCTCTGCGCCGCCTGATGCCCGGCGGCGCTCCAGTTTGCATGGTCCACGGAGGCGCTCGGCCCCGGGCCGAGATGAAGGAGCGACCCATGGCGCGACGCTGCCAGCTCACCGGTAAGGGCGTGCTGACCGGTAACAACGTCAGCCACGCCAACAACAAG
>CAYNFA010000845.1:0-1877 GCA_964396345.1 uncultured Thalassobaculum sp. | reverse complement strand
GCCGACGGCGACCGGCTGCACGTCCGCTTCCTGAGCGAGGGCATGACCGCCGAGCAGCAGCGCGCGCTCCTTGACCTGGTCCTGCGGCACTACGACTGACGCAGAGATTCCGGCGGCTTGGGACTTCCACCGGCGGCTCGTTCGCCCTATGTTCCCACCCATGAGCACCCAGAGCGCCGAGCGCGAACGGCCGGCCCCGCTGCACGGCGCGGTCGCACCCGATCTGAAGTCCGACGTCGCCCGCCAGGACGCCAGCGTGCCGTTTCAGGTGGTGTCGGAGTTCGAGCCGGCCGGCGACCAGCCACGCGCCATCGCCGAATTGATCGCCGGGGTTCAGGCCGGCGAACTCGATCAGGTTCTGCTCGGCGTCACCGGGTCCGGGAAGACCTTCACGGTCGCGCACGTCATCCAGGAGATCAGGCGCCCGACCCTGATCCTGGCGCCCAACAAGACCCTGGCTGCGCAGCTTTACGGCGAGATGAAGAGCTTTTTTCCGAACAACGCGGTCGAGTACTTCGTCTCCTATTACGACTATTACCAGCCGGAGGCCTACGTCCCGCGCACCGACACCTTCGTCGAGAAGGAGGCGTCGGTGAACGAGCAGATCGACCGGATGCGTCATTCCGCGACGCGTGCCCTGCTGGAGCGCGACGACGTCATCATCGTCGCCTCGGTGTCCTGCATCTACGGTATCGGCGCCGTCGAGACCTACGGCAACATGGTGGTGACGCTCAAGGTCGGGCAGACCATCGACCGGACCCAGGTCATGCGGCGGCTGGTCGAGTTGCAGTACAAGCGCAACGACGCCAGCTTCCACCGTGGCACCTTCCGGGTGCGCGGCGACAGCCTGGAGCTGTTTCCGGCCCACCTGGAGGACCGCGCCTGGCGCCTCACCCTGTTCGGCGACGAATTGGAGGCGATCCAGGAATTCGACCCGCTGACCGGCGAGAAGACGGCGAGCCTGGACCAGGTCCGGATTTTTGCGAACTCGCACTACGTGACGCCGAAGCCGACGCTCCAGCAGGCCGGGCGGCTGATCAAGGCCGAGCTGAAGCAGCGGCTGGAGGAACTGAATCGCGCCGGCAAACTGTTGGAGGCGCAGCGCCTGGAACAGCGAACGACCTTCGACATCGAGATGATGGACGCGACGGGTTCGTGCGCCGGCATCGAGAACTACTCGCGCTATCTCTCGGGCCGGGCCCCGGGCGAGCCGCCGCCGACCCTGTTCGAGTACCTGCCGCGCAACGCCCTGCTGATCGTCGATGAGAGCCATGTGACGGTTCCGCAGATCGGCGGCATGTACAAGGGGGATTACGCGCGCAAGTACACGCTGTCGGAGTACGGCTTCCGTCTGCCGTCCTGCCTGGACAACCGCCCGCTGAAGTTCGAGGAGTGGGAGGACATGCGCCCGCAGACACTGTTCGTGTCGGCGACACCGGGGCCTTGGGAAATGGAGCGAACCGGCGGCGTGTTCGTCGAGCAGGTGGTGCGCCCGACCGGGCTGATCGACCCGGTGTGCGAGATCCGCCCGACCAAGAACCAGGTGGACGACGTCATCGCCGAATGCCAGGACGCCGCGGCCCGTGGCCACCGGGTGCTGATCACGGTGCTGACCAAGAAGATGGCCGAGGCGCTGACCGAGTACATGAACGAGGCCGGCATCAAGGTCCGCTACATCCACTCCGACGTCGAGACGCTGGAGCGCATCGAGATCATCCGCGACCTCCGGCTCGGGGTGTTCGACGTGCTGATCGGCATCAACCTGCTGCGCGAAGGGCTGGATATCCCGGAATGCGCCCTGGTCTGCATTCTCGACGCCGACAAGGAGGGCTACCTGCGGTCCAAGACTTCGCTGGTGCAGACCATCGGCCGCGCGG
>CAYNFA010000844.1:0-1879 GCA_964396345.1 uncultured Thalassobaculum sp. | reverse complement strand
ACGTGGTGAGCTTGCAGACCAGCCACTCCGGCTTCAGTGGGTTGTCGAACCAGGGCTCAGCCCATCCACGCTGCACGCAGGCGCGGACGGTGCGCGGATGGACCCGTTGGCCGTCGCGGTCGAACAGCGGAAGCTTGCCGCCCGGTTGGCCGAGTCCGCGCCGTAGCCAGTCGAGTTGTGCGGCAGTCGGCTTCGCTACCGCCGTGCCCTCGCCGTGCGTGCGCTGCCCCGGTCGCGTTTCCGTGCTCATCCCGTCCTCCCTCCGGAAGTCTAGGCACGCCCGCCCCGGGCGTCCACCGCGCGGGTTGCTGGCACTGTCGTCGACGTGAGATAAACGACGTTCCTGCCGGAGGCCTTCCATGGCAACCACGACCTCGGCGCGGCTGGCGCTCGGCTTCTCCTGCGTCGGCCACAGCTTCGCCCACCTGCTCATGCTGCTCTACCCTACGGTCGTGCTGTCGCTCGAATCCGCGTGGGACCAGCCGTTCGAGGCGCTGATCGGGCTGATGCTGGTCAGCCAGGTGCTGTTCGGCTTCGGGGCGGTGCCCGCCGGCTGGCTGGGCGACCGATGGAGCGCGCCGGGCATGATGGCGGTGTTCTTCCTGGGTACCGGTGTGGCGGCGATAGCCACCGGGTTCGCCGATGGGCCGCTCGGCATCGCCGCCGGCTTGGCGGCGATCGGGCTGTTCGCCTCGATCTATCACCCGGTCGGGATCGCCTGGGTCACCCGCAACCCGCTCAACCGCGGCCGCGCGCTTGGGATCAACGGCATCTTCGGCTCTCTCGGCACGGCGGGCGGGGCGGTGGTGGCGGGCGGTCTCGCGACAGCGTTCGGTTGGCAGTGGGCGTTCATTGTGCCGGGCGCGCTGTGCGTCGCCGTCGGGATCGTCCTGGTGCTGCTGATCGCTGGGGGCCGGGTCGCGGATACCCGGGACCGCGGCCGGTCAGCGCCGGCGGAATCCTCGCGCGGCGACATGCTGCGCGGCGGCCTGGTCCTGCTTCTGACGATCGGCTGCGCTGGGCTGATCTACCAGACCACCTCCTTCGCGATGCCAAAACTGTTCGAGCAGCGGCTGACGGGTCTCGTCGACACGACGGCGGGGGTCGGCGCGCTGGTTTCGGTGGTCTATCTGATTTCGGCCAGTGCGCAGATCATCGGCGGCTGGCTCGCGGACCGCTACGACCTTCGCAGGGTGTACCTGATCTGCTGGCTCCTGCAGATCCCGATCCTGGCGGTGGCGGTCACGCTCGCCGGCCCAATCCTGATCCCGGTCGCCACCCTCATGGTCCTGATCAACACGATGGCGGTACCGGCCGAGAACAGCCTGTTCGCGCGCTATACCCCGCCGGCGTGGCGGGGCACGGCCTTCGGCGTGAAGTTCCTGGTTTCACTCGGCGTCGCCGCCGTCAGCGTGCCGCTGGTCGGCGAGATGTACCGATCGTTTCAGGAGTTCGGCCCGCTGCTCGGCACTCTCGCTGTTGCGGCCGCTGTCGGAGCCGTCGCCGCCGTGCTGCTGCCAACGGCACGACGCGCCCCAGAGGCCCCGCAACCCGCCGAATAGGGAGACCGCCATGGCCGGCACACGTCCGATCGCCCTCGACTCGCTCGACCATCTGGTGCTTACGGTGCGCGACGTCGAGGCTACGCTCGCCTTCTACGGCGAGTGGCTGGGGATGCGCCCGATAACGTTCGCCGGCGGCCGTCGGGCACTCGTCTTCGGGCAACAAAAGATCAACCTTCACGAAGCCGGGCGGGAGTTCGAGCCGAAAGCGGACCGCCCAACGCCAGGATCGGGTGATCTCTGTTTCCTGACCACGGCCCCGCTTTCCGATGTCGTGGCCCGGGCCGATGAACTCGGGATCGCGATCATCGAGGGGC
>CAYNFA010000843.1:0-1882 GCA_964396345.1 uncultured Thalassobaculum sp. | reverse complement strand
CACGGCACCTCGATCGGCGGCCTGCTCATCGACTCCGGCCGCTTCGACTGGGAGAAGCACGCCCACCGGTTTCCGACCCTCAGCCAGCCGGACCCGAGCTACCACGGCACGGTGTGGGTCGAGGCGGTCAAGCCGCTCGGCCCGATCGCCTACGCCCTGAAGGCCCGGATCTCGGTGCTGCGCGACACCGGCGCCTGCATGAGCCCGTTCAACGCTTTCATGTTCCTTCAGGGCATCGAGACGCTGCCGCTTCGGATGCGCGAGCATTGCCGCAACGCCGACGCGATCGCCCGCTTTCTCGCCGATCACCCGTCGGTGACGAAGGTCATCCATCCGGGCCTGTTCACCGGTGAGGACAAGCGCCGGGTCGAAACCTACCTGACCGGCGGCAACGGCGGTCTGGTCGGCTTCGAACTGGCCGGTGGCGCCGAAGCCGGCCTCGCGTTCATCGACCGACTCAAGCTGCTGCATCACGTGGCGAACATCGGCGACGCCCGCTCGCTGGCGATCCACCCGGCCACCAGCACGCACCAGCAACTCACCGAGGAGCGCCAGCGGGCCGCCGGCGTGACCCCGGGCTACGTCCGACTCTCGGTCGGCATCGAGCACTGCGAGGACATCGAGGCCGACCTCACTCAGGCCCTCGACGGCCTCGGCCAACTGGCCAAGGCCGCCTGACCGCCCGGCGGGGCGGATCACCCGCCCCGCCGACCCTCTTCGACGGAGGACCGACAATGCCGCTCATCCTTCCCGCCGGCCATCCCGCCGTCGACGCGTTGCGCCGCGAGGGCGCTACCGTGTTCGAGGGCGAGCCGACCGCGCCGTTCGCCCTCGACGTGCGGCCGCTGACAGTCGCCCTGATCAACCTCATGCCGGACAAGCCGACGACCGAACTCCAGTTCGGTCGCTTGCTGGCCGGCGTCGAGCGTCCCGTCCGACTGGTCCTGACGCTGCCCAACGGCTACGAGCCCCAGACGGCCGACCCGGCCCACGTCGAACGCTTCTACCGGCCGTGGTCGGCGATCGACCGGCGCCGGCTCGACGGCGTCATCATCACCGGGGCCCCGCTGGAGCACCTGCCCTATGGCGAGGTTCGATACTGGACCGGCCTGTCGGAAATCCTGGACTGGCTCACCGCCGAGCGGGTGCCGTCGGTGCATGTCTGCTGGGCGGCGATGGCGGCGCTCTGGCACGACCACGGGGTGCCGAAGCAGATGCTCGGCCAGAAGCGTTTCGGCGTGTTCTCCCACGTTCCGCTCGACACCCGCACCCCGGTCCTGCGCGGCGTGCCGCTGCCGCTCGACATGCCGGTCTCGCGCTGGGCCGAAATCCGCCTGTCCGACTTGCCGGCAGACGGCTCGATTCGACCGCTGGCGCTCGCGCCGGTGGCGGGCCTAGGCCTCGCGGAGGACCCGGCGCGCCGGGCGCTGTACGTGCTGAACCACCCGGAGTACGACAGCGACACCCTGAGGCGCGAGTACGCGCGCGACCGGGATCGCGGCATCCTGGTCACCCAACCGGATCCGAAGCGTACCGCGACCAAGTCGTGGGACGCCGCCGGTCGCACGCTGTACCGGAACTGGCTGACCGAAATCGCCCGCATCGATCCGCGCGACCAGCCGGCGAGCGCGCTCGATCTGCTGATCCGGGTCCATCGACACGGCGACGGTCGGATCGCCTCGGACGCCCGGCGTCGAGTTCATCGGAGCGCGACCCAACCAGGTCCAACGTCCGACTGAAGCCCGCCGTACCGGAGAGCCGAACTGAAGGCGGCTTTCAGTCTGAGTAGAACGTGTGGGAACCGATCTGGGAGATTCGCGTCAGACCTTGGGTCCAGCCGGGCTCACCGAGGCGCGCTGCGTGAAAATAAAGGGCTCCGCCC
>CAYNFA010000842.1:298-1886 GCA_964396345.1 uncultured Thalassobaculum sp. | reverse complement strand
GCGCCGCTCAATCGAGCGCACGCGACCGACGTCGGTGACGATGCCGGTGAACATGCGTCGCAACTTAGGGCCGACGGCGATAGGTTTCCAGCATATCCACACCCAGGATGAGACTGCCGGCGCGATCGAAGCGCGGCGCGTCGGCCGGAGACGTCACGCCAAGCGGGTCCATGGCCGGATGTCCGTCCCCCCCGAGCAGTGTCGGCGCCCGGTACCAGGCGATCTCGTCGACCGCGTCCGCCACCATGAACGACCCGGCCGTGGCCGCCCCGCCCTCGACCAGCAGACGCCCGATGCCTCGGGTGGCAAGCGCCGTGAGCGTGGCCGAAACCTCCGGACGGCCCAGGTCTCCGGCCGCCACCTCGATGACCTCGACCCCGAGGTCGCGCAACGCGTTCGCTCGGCCGTCGTCGGCCGGGGCGGCCGTTACCGCCAGGGTCCGAACCGACCGTGCCGTACTGGCCAAGCGCCCGTCGGTCGGAAGCCGCAGGCGGCCGTCGAGAACGACCCTTGCCGGCGATCGTCCGGTCAGTCCGGGGGCGCGGCAGGTGAGTTCGGGATCATCGGCGATGGCGGTGCCGACCCCGACCAGGATCGCGTCGGAACGGGCCCGCATCGCGTGCGCGTGCGCTCGCGATGCGGGCCCGGTGATCCAACGGCTGGCCCCGGAGGCCGTGGCGATCCGGCCGTCAAGCGATGTGGCGAACTTGAGCGTCACGTGCGGTCGGCCCGTCACGACGCGTGACAGGAAGCCTCCGGCGACCTCGGCAGCCTCTTCGGAGCCTAGGCCGATAGTGACCGCCACGCCCGCTCGCCGCAGGGTCTCGAAGCCGCCTCCATCGACCCGCGGGTCGGGGTCGCGCAACGCGGCCACCACCCGAATCACCCCGGCAGCCAGGAGCGCGTCGGCGCAGGGCGGCGTCTTGCCATGGTGAGCGCACGGCTCCAGAGTCACATAGGCGGTGGATCCGCGAGCCGCCGGACCGGCCTGAAACAGGGCCATGGCCTCGGCGTGCGGCCGTCCACCGGGTGCCGTACGGCCGCGGCCGACGATCCGGTCGTCGCGGACCAGCACGCAACCGACCGGTGGATTTTCAGCGGTGTCGCCGACCGATCGGCTGGCAAGCCGCAACGCGACTGCCATCCAGCGACGGTCGTCAGGCAATTGTGTCACGACGGCTCCCAGTCGTCAGTCGCGCTCCCTATCGAAGTCTCCTCCGGTCTGGATGTTTTCCACGAAGTTCTCGAAATCCTTGGCTTCGCGGAAGTTCTTGTAGACAGAGGCGAACCGGACGTACGCGACCTGATCGACGTTCGCGAGAGCGTCCATCACCATTTCGCCGATCACGTCGGAGGGGATCTCGCTTTCTCCCATGCTCTCCAGCCGGCGCACGATGCCGGTCGTCAGGCGCTCGATCCGTTCCGGGTCGATCGGCCGCTTGCGGAGCGCGATCTGAATGGAGCGCGCCAGCTTGTCGCGGTCGAACGGCACGCGCTTGCCGGTCTTCTTGAGGACCGTCAGCTCTCGGAGCTGGACCCGCTCGAAGGTCGTGAAGCGGGCACCGCAGGCCGGGCAGAACCGGCGTCG
>CAYNFA010000842.1:0-288 GCA_964396345.1 uncultured Thalassobaculum sp. | reverse complement strand
GGACGCGAGTCCTTGACCTGGGTGTCGTCGTTCCCACAGAACGGACAGCGCATGCGCGTGGCCTCCCCTCGTCGTTGTGCCGGTCAGCCGAGATCCGAGTAGATCGGAAACCGCCGACACAATTCCTCGACCCGGCCCCGGACGGCTTGTTCGACCTGGGCGTCGCCCTCGGGGTTGCGGGACAGTGCGTCCATGACGTCGCCGATCAGCGACCCGATCAGCCGGAACTCCGGGACCCCGAAGCCGCGGGTCGTGCCGGCCGGGGTGCCGAGACGGATCCCGGACGTG
>CAYNFA010000841.1:0-1887 GCA_964396345.1 uncultured Thalassobaculum sp. | reverse complement strand
ACCCGGGACTCGACCATAACGACGGCGGCCGTGGCGATGGAGGCGACTGGCGAATCGGCGGCCATGGCGGCGCGCGATCCGAGGGTGATCGTCAGCAGAGCGACCATGCTGACGACAAGACGTGATAGCCGCGCCGGGCCTGATCGCGTGTCCATCGGAACCTTCCGGAAAAAAGGTTAGCTCTGGACATGGGCGCCGCCGCCGGGGTTTCCAGTCCCGGCGTGGCGGAATTCGGCCGGGGCTGCTATCGTTACCCAGGGAACGAACCGGGGTGTGGACCATGGCGCGTGGACAGGACTACGTACGGGCGAAGGCCCAGGAAGCGCTGGACGCCACCGGCGGAAACCGGCACGAGGCAGCCCTGCTGCTGCGGGTCTGGGCAGAAGCCGACGCCAAGCTCTACAAGGCCCTGACGGCGCCGCTGCTGGCCAATCTGGCGGCTCTGGCAGTGCAGCGGGCGGCTGTGCCGAACGGACGGGTCGGCCGACCACGCCCGCCGATCCGCGAGGCCGAACTGCTGGCAGCGATCGGATCGCGCGGCAGCCAGACCATGTCGAGCACCCGCAGCAACCCTTCCCCACCCCCGCAGGGCAGCGTCCGCCACAAGCAGGCGGTCACGCTGCTGGCCTCCGCCTATCGCCGCAAGCCGCTCGGTTGAACCAGTTGGGAGCGGGTTCCGGCGCGGGAAGCCGACGCCGCCGTCGCGCCGCCGGACGTCACTTCGGCCGCGCGACCAGCATGTTCTCGTAGAGTGAGGCGATGTAGATCGGATCGGCGCCGATCTGCTGGTTCGTGCGCGAACGATGCTCGGCGGTCTCGGCGACACCGGCCGACACCATGATCGGGGCCGGCTCGTCGGGCACCACAGCCAAGCCGGTCTTCTCGAGGCCGGCGAGAATATCCTGGCTCTGCTTGCGGAAGCGCTGGAACGACGCGTCGAACATCGAGGAGTCGCGGCGCGAGTTGGGGTTCGAGGCACGCGACAGCGCCATCGAGAAGATGTCGAGGATAAGGTTGGCGTTCCGGCTTTCCAGCCACGCGTTGATCATCGCCCCCCAGACGGCCGAGACATAGGCCTTTGAGCCCGATCCCATCAGCCCCTTGGACAAGGTCTGGTCGGCCGCTGCCAACATCTCGTCGGTAGGGCTCTTCGGAACGATCACGAAGCCCGCCAGTTCCAGGGATTCGATAACGTCCTTGGCGTCCTTCCGGTACTTCTCCCACTCGTTCTCGATCAGGAACGACCCGAGGATATCGACCTCGTTGTTCTGGACGTTGTTGAGGAACTTCGCGAATTCCTTCGCAAAGTGCTCGATGATGGTGGGCTGTGGGCGTGGAGCCGGTGTCCTGCCGCGCATGCCGTCTCTTTCCTCTTGGAGAGTGGCCGACCGGGCCTACTGAGAGGACCGTGCCGAACGTCAATCTTCCCCCATTGGGCGCCGAATCCCGCGCCCCCTTGCGGGCAGCGCCTCATCGACAGAATCAGTAGTGTAGCCGAAAAACGTTGTTTTCAAAACGCTAACGCGACGACCTGCAGGCTGAACGCGATCGACGCTCGTGGTCAGGACGGCGACTTCGGCCGCAGGAAACGAGGCGGCGAGGGGATGTTGATCCGTTCCTCCGCACCCGGTAGATCGCGCCAGTCGCGCGCGGTACCCTGAAGCATCCGCGCCTTGAGACGTTTGGCTCGCCGGGCGGCGTCGCCGCCGATCCGGCTGCGCTGCCAGGCCGGCAGCGCGTCAAACGCGGCGCTGGCGGTTCGAAGGTCAGCGGTGCGGCCTGACCGGTAGGCCCGATTGACCTCGCGGGCGACCACGCTCGCCGGCCCTAGTTCGGCCGTCACCGTCGCCGACAACAGCCCAAGGGCCTGACGAGCCCGCGCATTGA
>CAYNFA010000840.1:0-1889 GCA_964396345.1 uncultured Thalassobaculum sp. | reverse complement strand
GTCCGCGGCTTCGCCGCCACCCAGGGTGAGATCGAGGAGACCGTCGCCGATCCGTACATGGGCTTCAACATCGGCTCGACCAAAGCCCGGACCGCCTGGACCGGGGACGTCAGGCGGTTCTATTTCGAGTCGCCTCTGGTTCGCCTGATGAGCGACCACAATTATCAGGATGTGTTCGTCGACGGCGACGACTTGGTGGCCGCCGACCGCCTCGACAAGCCGATCCCGTACCAGTCCATCGTCATTTACCGGTACTACGACGATGCCTCGCAGGATTTCGGCGACGGCCAGGGCACGCCGCCGATCGAGCACTTCGCCAGAGGACTCGGCGACCTGATCCTTCGGCTGCGCAACAAGGTCTGCGCCAATCCCAAGAACGACGTGACGTCAGACGCCTTTCGCGTGCACCTCGTGGCGCATTCCATGGGCGGCCTGGTGTGCCGGGCCTTTCTGCAGAACGCCAAACTCGGCACCGCCGAGGCGCGGGCCGCGGTCGACAAGCTGTTCACCTACGCCACCCCGCACAATGGCATCGACATGCGCATCGTCCGCAACATTCCGGGCTGGCTGTCGTTCGGCGACGTCAACAACTTCAACCGCGATCGGATGGCCGGCTACCTCGACGTGCCGAAGGGCGACGACGTCTCGGTGGTCCGCAACTTCCCGCCCGAGCGCATCTTCAACCTGATCGGCACCAACCCCCGCGACTACACGGTGGCCAGTGGACTTTCCTCCTGGGCGGCGGGCGACGCCAGCGACGGGCTGGTGCGGGTGACCCACGCCACCACCCACGGCCCCGGGGCGGACGGCAAGGACGTCGGGTCGCCGCGGGCGTTCGTCCACCGCAGCCACTCGGGGCACTACGGCATCGTCAACTCCGAGGAGGGCTACCAGAACCTGACCCGATTCCTGTTCGGGGAGTTGCGGGTCGACGGGATCCTGGAGATCGACGACATCTCGCTGCCCCGGGAGGTGCAGAAGTCGCTGCAGGACGGCAAGTCGGTCCACGCCTCCTACCAGTTCGAGGTGGCGGTCAGCATCCGCGGATGCCAATGGCAGATGACGCGCCGCGAGGTCCGCGAGAACTCGGCGATCTTCCGCAGCTACGACGAGTTGTTTCCCGGCAAGCCGGGTACCGTTCGGGCGCCCGACCGCAGCCAGAGCCCCCACCTGTTCTCGGTGTTCCTCGATCCGGCTTTCAGCGTCAAGAAGCGCACCAAGTCGGTCAGTTTCGCGTGCGACCTGAAGGTGCTGGTGCCTGACTACGAGGTCGGCGGGCTGGCGTTCCTGCGGCGCCACTACGAAGGCGGTTACATCCTGCGCGAACTCATCCTGATCGAGGCGTTTCCCGACGCCGATGCCCCGGGCGGGTGGCGGGTCAAATACGGATTCCAGGACATGAACCCGGGCAAGCCCGGCATCGACGCCGTGACCCGCGCGCTGCAGGGCGCGGCCGGCGCCGCCGAGGGCCTGACATTCGACGTCCCGATCGAGCAGCGGACCCGACCCGGCTTCTCCGGCAGGCTGCGCGTCGAGGCCCGGCCCTGGAAGTGACGCGGCCGCTCGACGACCCCGCGAGGATAGGCCGAGGAAATTGGAAGCGTCCGGTCGCGTGGTCCGGTATTTATGACAGTATTCCATCGGGCCATGGGCCCGGTTGACTGTCCTGAATCCGGGTTGCAAGCGATGGCTGACGACAACACCCACGTTCTGCTCCGCGCTCGGCCGAGCCCGGCGGTGACCGAAGCGCTGTTCGAGCCGGTGGCGGCGCCGATGCCGGCGGTCGGCGACGGCCAGTTCCTCGTGCGGGTGATCTGGTTGTCCCTGGACCCGGCGATGCGCGGCTGGATCGCGGAGGCCGCCAACTACTCGACCCCGGTTGCTCTCGG
>CAYNFA010000839.1:0-1896 GCA_964396345.1 uncultured Thalassobaculum sp. | reverse complement strand
CTTCTCGGCGAGGTACATCAGGATCGCGCCGGATTCGAACAGCGTGTACGGCTTGCCGCCCGGGCCGTCGTGGTCGACGATCGCCGGGATCTTGGAGTTCGGGTTGATCGCGATGAACTCGGGCGTGAACTGGTCGTCCTGGCCGATGTTGATCGGGTGGACGTTGTAGGGCAGCCCGAGCTCCTCGAGCATGATCGACGCCTTGCGGCCATTCGAGGTCTTCCAGGTGTAAAGTTCGATCATCGTGTTCCCTCCAGGGATCGGCGGCGACCCGCCCTGCGGGCCGCCGCTCTTTTTCTCGCGACCGTCAAGCGGCCTTGCGGGCCTTGGCCTCCTGCAGCGCCTTCCAGATCACCAGCGGCGTCGCGGGCATATCGATGTGATTGAGCCCGGTGGTCCCGCGCAGGGCGTCGACGATCGCCGAGATCAGCGCCGGCGGCGCGCCGATCGCCCCCGCCTCGCCCGAGCCCTTGATGCCGAGCGGGTTGGTCGTGCAGCGCACGTTGTGGACGTTGAAGTCGAACATCGGCACGTCGGTCGCCCGCGGCAGTGTGTAGTCCATGAACGATCCGGTGACGAGCTGGCCGGAGCCCTCCTCGTACACCGTATGCTCCTGGATCGCCTGGCCGAAGCCCTGGACGATGCCGCCGTGCACCTGGCCGGCCAGCAGCGCCGGATTGATGGTCTCGCCGAAGTCGTCGACGATCGTGTAGCGATCGATCGTCAGCTCGCCGGTGTCGGGGTCGATGTCGAGTTCGCACACGTGACAGCCGTTCGGGTAGGTCGCGGCTTCCGGCTTGCGCTCATGACGCTCGTCGAGGCCCGGCTTCTTGCCCTCCTCGAGGTTCGCCGGATCCTTCGACGCCTTGGCGACCTCCTCGATGGTCATGCGCCTGTCAGTTCCGGCGACGGTGAAGGTGCCGTCGTGGAACTCGATGTCGGCGGCCGCCGCCTCCATGGCGTTGGCGGCGATCTTCTTGGCCTTTTCGACGATCTGCCGGCCGGCCAGCAGCACCGCCGCCCCGCCGACCGGGACCGAGCGCGAGCCGCCGGTCATGCCCTTCGGCACCTCGTCGGTGTCGCCCTGGATCACCTTGATGCGGTCGCCGTCGATGCCAATGGTGTCGGACAGGATCTGAGCGTACGCGGTCTCGTGACCCTGGCCGTTCGACTGGGTGCCAATGCGGATCTCGACCCGGCCCTCCTCGGTGAAGCGGACGTCGGCGGTCTCCGGACTGCCGCCACCGCACTTCTCGATGTAATAGCCCATCCCGATGCCGCGCAGCTTGCCGCGCTTGGCCGCCTCCGCCCGGCGGGCTTCGAAGCCCGACCAGTCGGCGCGCTGCATCGCCTCTTCCATGAGGGTCAGGAACTCGCCGGTGTCGTAAACATTGCCGAGCGGCGTGGTGTACGGCATGGCCTCGGGCGGAATGAAATTGCGGCGCCGAACCTCGTCGGGCGTGAGCCCCATCTCGTAGCCCACGCAGTCGATCACCCGCTCGATCAGGTACGCCGCCTCGGGACGGCCGGCCCCGCGGTAGGCATCGGTCGGGGTGGTGTTGTTCAGCACGCCCTTCACGTTCACGTAGATCTTCGGGATCTTGTAGACGCCCGACAGCATGTGGGTGCCGGCGTTGGTCGGAATGAACGCGCCCATGTGGCTGAGATAGCCGCCGAGCGCTGCGTAGGTGGTTACCCGAAGCGCCTGGATCACGCCGTCGGAATCGACCGCGGCTTCGGCGTAGGAGACGTTGTCGCGGCCCTGGGCGTCACTGACGAACGCCTCCGAGCGCTCCGGCAGGTACTTCACCGCGCGCTTCAGCTTGCGCGACGCCCAGGTGCACAGGGCCTGCTCGGGGTACAGGAAGATCTTCATGCCGAAGCCGCCGCCGACGT
>CAYNFA010000838.1:0-1905 GCA_964396345.1 uncultured Thalassobaculum sp. | reverse complement strand
CGCAGTGCGGCGTCGCTTCCTTTTCCCTCTCCCGATGGCCGGCTGCTCCGATGGACGCTATAGAGGCGTGATGACGGGGACGGATCGGCTCGAAGCGCATCACCTCGACGCCCGACGGGGCGGACGCCCGGTGTTCCGTGGTGTCCACTTCGCGTTGTCCGCCGGCGGCGCCCTCCGGCTGGCTGGCCGCAACGGCGGCGGCAAGACCACGCTGCTGCGGGTCCTGGCCGGGCTCGGCCGTCCCGAGGCCGGCGAGGTCCGCTGGAACGGCGAGCCGATCGCGCGCGACCGCGAGGCGCACGCCGAGCGGGTCGGCTGGCTCGGCCACGCCGATGCCCTGAAGCCGGCCCTGACCGCCCGCGAGAACATCGAATCGGCGCTCCGCGTCGCCGGCCGGCCGTCCGACGGCGTGTCCGAGGCGCTGGCGGCGCTCGGTCTCGACCGACTGGCGGAGCTGCCGGCCGGGTGGCTGTCGTCCGGGCAGCGGCGCCGGGTGGCGCTGGCCCGGGTGCTGGCCAGCCGAGCGCCGCTCTGGCTGCTGGACGAGCCGACGGTGGGACTGGATGCCGCGTCGGTCGCCGCCCTCGAGCGGTTGATCGCGGCGCATCGCGGCACCGGCGGCATGGTGGTGGCGGCGACCCACACCGCGCTCGAACTCGGCGCCGGCGCCGAGAGCCTGGATCCGGCTTCCTTCGCCGAGGGAGGGACGCCATGAGCGGCTTCCTCGCGCTGGTTTCCCGCGATCTGCGCCTGGCCCGACGCCAGGGCGCCGATGTCGCGATGACGCTGGCCTTCTTCGTGGTGGTGGTGGCGCTGTTCCCGCTCGGGATCGGGCCAACGCCGGCGCTGCTCGCCCGGATCGCCGGCGGGGTGCTGTGGGTGACCGCGCTGCTGGCCGCGATGCTGTCGTTCGACCGCCTGTTCCAGCAGGACGCCGACGATGGCGGCCTCGACCTGCTGGCGCTTTCCGGACTGCCGTTGGCCTTGGTGGCGCTCGCCAAGGCGGTGGCGCACTGGCTGACCACCGGACTGCCGACGGTGCTGCTGGCGCCGTTGCTGGCGGTGACGCTCGACCTGCCGTCGGCGGCGTATCCAGCGCTGATGGCTGGCCTGCTGCTCGGCACTCCGACCGTCAGTCTGCTCGGCACGGTGGGTGCGGCGCTGGTGGTCGGCGCGCGGCGGGCCGGCGTGCTGGTCGCGCTGATCGTGTTGCCGCTGACCATCCCGGTGCTGATCTTCGGGGTCGCGGCGATCGAGGCTGGCGGTGCCGGCCTGTCGACCCGACCGCACCTGCTGCTGCTCGCGGCGCTGCTGGCGGCGGCAATCCCGCTGGCGCCGCTCGCCGCCGGTGCGGCCTTGCGTCAGGCCGTCGAGTAGGGGATATCGAATCCATGCACCGTTTCGCCAACCCGACCCGATTTCTGCGCCTCGCCAACGCCGTCCTGCCGTGGCTCGGCGCGCTGGCGGCGCTGCTGCTCGGGGTCGGTCTCTGGATGGCGCTGCTCAGCTCGCCCGCCGATTACCAGCAGGGCGAGACGGTCCGGATCATGTACGTCCACGTGCCGGCCGCCTGGCTGGCGATGGCGGTGTATTCCACGCTCGCGATCGCCAGCGCGGCCTTCCTGATCTGGAAGCACCCGCTGGCCGACCTCGCGGCGCGCGCCGCGTCGCCGATCGGCGCGGCCTTCACGGTCGTCGCGCTGGCCACCGGGGCGCTGTGGGGGCAGCCGATGTGGGGCACCTGGTGGGTCTGGGACGCCCGCCTGACCTCGGTCCTGGTGCTGCTGTTCCTCTACCTCGGCCACATCGCGCTGACCAACGCGTTCGACGATCCGGAGCGCGGCGGCCGGGCCGGCGCGGTGCTGGCGCTGGCGAGCAACCCTCGCTTCGACCCCAACGACTTCG
>CAYNFA010000837.1:0-1906 GCA_964396345.1 uncultured Thalassobaculum sp. | reverse complement strand
CGACCGTTTGAACAGCGCCATCACGAAGATGATGAAGGCGCCAAGCGCGCCGACCTCGGTCGGAGTCGCCCAGCCGGTGTACATGCCGCCGAGCACGGCGATGATCACCAGCACGATCGGCAGGACCTCGGGCAAGGTGCTGAACCGCTCCGACCAGGAGATACCGGTGATCGGCTGACCGAGGTCGGGGTTCAACCTGAAGCGGACCAGGATGACGGCGGCGTACAGCGCGGCCGAGATGGCGCCGGGAATGAACCCGGCCAGCAGCAACTGGCCGACCGAGGTCTCGGTGATGATGCCGTACACCACCATGATGGCCGACGGCGGGATCAGCGAGGCGAGGGTGCCGCCGGCGGCCACCACCGCGGCGGCGAGACCGGGGGCGTACTTGTAGCGAAGCAGTTCGGGGATCGCGATGCGCGCGAACACCGCCGAGGTGGCGGTG
Source organism: uncultured Thalassobaculum sp. (assembly GCA_964396345.1). Taxonomy (GTDB): domain Bacteria; phylum Pseudomonadota; class Alphaproteobacteria; order Thalassobaculales; family Thalassobaculaceae; genus Thalassobaculum_A. The sequence continues at coordinate 1,461 of CAYNFA010000837.1, read as the reverse complement.
CTGGCGCCGGAGACCGCGGCGAACCCGGCGGAGGCGAACACCGTGGCGATGCCCAGCCCGCCCGGCATCCAGCCCAGCCAGGCGCGCGCACACCGGTAGGCGCCCTGGACGATACCGGCGTTGTGCGCGAGGAAACCGATCAGGATGAAAAGCGGCAGCACCGACAGCGCGTAGTTGGTGGTGTCGGAGAACGGGATGTGCCCGGATACCCCCACCGCGACGTCGAAGCCGCGCAGCGCCCACAGGCCGCAGAACCCGACGATACCCGCCGCGACGAAGATGCGTACCCCGAGCAGGATCATCACGGTCAGCGCGATGATGCCAATGATTCCGTAGTCGGTCGGTTCCATGCGGATGCTCCGGCGGGCTATGCGGACGAGGCCTGCGCCTCAGCCCGCCGTCTCTTCGATAATGCTGGGGCGGGTCGGGACGGCGATCGGCTGGGCGTCGGGATCGGCGACCAGGCGGAGATACGCCCAAAGCTCAAGCACGATCCGCAGCCACAGCACGCAGAAACCGACCACCGGCACGAACTTGGCTGCCCAAGTCGGCCACTGGGTGTTGATGGTTGAATCGCCGATGTCATAGGCGTTGTCGAAATAGTGCACCACGCCCGGCAGGATGGTGGTCACCAATGCCAGGGCGGCGATCGCCGTCAGGGTCTCCACCACCCAGCGCGGGCGTCCGGTAAGCCGATCCACGATCAGCTCCATCCGGATGTGCCCGGCGCGCCGGTAGCAGTAGGAAATCGTCAGCAGGGTGTAGGTGCACATGGTCTGCTCGATGAAGTCGAGCTGGCCGAACAGCGGGCTGTTGAACACCTTGCGCAGGAAGATCTCGGCGACGCCGACCCACATGATGATGAAGATCACGCCCCCGCCGATCACCGCCGTGCCGACCTCCACGCCGTAGAGCATCCGGTCCAGACGGTTGAGCAGGAGTCCGCCGTAGCGCGAGTCGATCGGCTCGGTCATCGTCGAAGATCCTCGGATCGGGGACAGGAGGCGGCCGCCGGAAACGAAGTTTTCCGGCGGCCGCGAGACGTCAGTTCTTGCCGAGCGCCTTCTTGGCCTTCTCGGCTTCGGCGACCACCATGTCGAGCAGCTCCTGGGCCGGAACGCCCTTGGCCGAGGAATCGGCGACCCAGCTCTTCCAGACCGGCTTGGCGCCCATCTCCGCGAACTTCTTCAACTCGGCCGCGTCGTACTTGATGGCGATCAGGCCACGCTTGTCCCAGTCGGCCAGGTTCTTCTTGTCGGCTGCCGCCGAAGCGTCCTGGAGCGCCTTGTAGGCAAGCGGCTCAGCCTTGGCCAACAGCTCCCTGTACTGCTCGGGAAGGGCGTTGTAGGCGGGAATGCCGATGATGGTCGGGCAGTTGTTGGCACCCGGCGCCAGGTTGGTGGTGTGCCACTTGGCGATCTCGTGGATCTTGTAGGACGCAAACGCGTAGGTGTACGGGAA
>CAYNFA010000836.1:0-1907 GCA_964396345.1 uncultured Thalassobaculum sp. | reverse complement strand
CCGGGCGGTTGTGCATGCCGTACACCGCGTCGACCGGAAAGCGGTCGAACAACCCCTCCTCCACCATCACCCGGCCGCCGCCCTCGTTCTCCTCGGCGGGCTGGAAGATCAGCACCACCGTGCCGTCGAAATTGCGGGTCTCGGCCAAGTACTTCGCGGCGCCGAGCAGCATGGTGGTGTGGCCGTCATGGCCGCAGGCGTGCATCTTGCCGGGCCGGGTCGAGGCCCACGGCTTGCCAGTGGTCTCGATGATGTCCAGGGCGTCGAAGTCGGCGCGCAGGCCAATCGCGTGTGACGACGTTCCGTTGCCTCTGATGGTCGCCACGATTCCGGTCTTGGCGATCCCGCGCTCAATCCGGTCGACACCGATCTCGGCGAGGCGCGCGGCGATGAAGTCGGACGTCCAGACCTCCTCGAAGGCGGTCTCGGGGTGGGCGTGCAGCTCCCGCCGCCAGCGGGTCATTTCCTCGTGGAACTCGGCTATACGATTGACGACGGGCATCGGGCAGAAACTCCGGGAACAGCCATTCAGGCAGATGGTGGCAGCTTAGGCGCAGCCGGTGACGCACGGCAACGCCAGTGTCCCGCGCCCTCAGCCGACGGCGTACACCGCGTCGCGCACCGCCTCGCGAATCGGGCCGTTCATCCCGGCAACAGCTGTGTTGGTCATGGTCAGCACCACCAACCGCTCCGCCGGGTCGACGAACCAGTTGTGACCATAGACGCCACCCCACCGCCAGGTACCGGCCGACTGCGGCGTCGCCGCGGCAGCCGGGTCGACCAGCACGGCGACGCCCAGCCCGAAGCCCCAGCCCGCCCCGATACCCTGGCTCGCCATGTCGCCGACGGCGTTGCGGGTCAGCGCGTCGATGCTCGATCGGCCCAGCACCGGCCCACCGCCCGCGCGCAGCGTTTCGAGCAGCGCCAGCGTGTCGGCCGCCGTGCCCACCATGCCGGCCCCGCCGGATGGGTAAACGTCGGCGTCGACCGCCCGCGACGGCGCGAACCGGATCGACCCGTCGCCGAACGGCAGGTCGTGCGGGTCGCCCATGCGGACCGGTCCAACAGGGGAATCGGCGTACGGCACCGCCAGACGCTCTGGAGAACCGGAGACAAAGCCGCTCTCCCGCAGGCCAAGCGGATCGGTGATCGCGGTGCGAACCACCTCCGGCAGGCTGCTTTCGGTGGCCGCCTCGAGGACACGGCCGAGGACGTCGGTCGCTAGCGAGTAGAGCCAACCAGCACCCGGATCGAAATTCAGGTGGACCGAGGCCAGCCGCCGCAGATTCTCGTCGATGCCGAAGGCGGGGCGGTCGATCCCGTCGGAGACCTCCGCCCGGCGGTATGGCCCCTCGGCTCCCTGCTGGAAGCCGTAGCCGAGGCCGGAGGTATGGGTCATCAGGTGGCGGAGGGTGATGACTGGCTCCCATCCGTCGGGCAGCCGCGGCCGGAAATCCGGGAGCCAGCGGGCGACAGGATCGTCGAGCTTGATCAGGCCGCGCTCGACCAGCGCCAACGTCGCCGCGGTCACGAAGGGCTTGGTGAGTGAGGCGAGCCGGAACGGCGTATCCACCGTCATCGTCCGGCCGGCCTCGCGGTCGGCGTGGCCGAAGGCTCGGCAATACACCAGCGCGCCGTGCCGCGCGACCATGGTGACCGCGCCGACGACGCTGCCTCCCCCGACGAAGCGCTCCAATACAGCGTCTACGCTCGCGGCGAGTTCCGCATCCGGCCTGTCCAGCAGGCTTGCTTCACGGGCGACATCGCCTTGCACCATGATTCACTCCTCCTGCACACAAACGTCATGCAGTCTCCGATTCGGAGCGGACCGTCAACGATCCACGGAGTATCCCGCAGGGCAATTGGGTGAAAGAGCGCGTGACAGTCAGGTGAAGCTCTGAATCGAT
>CAYNFA010000835.1:0-1909 GCA_964396345.1 uncultured Thalassobaculum sp. | reverse complement strand
CCGGTCCCGACCAGGGCCAACCGGACGGCGTCCGCTTCGACCTCGACGGTCGGACCCATCACCCGCAGCTCGATGGCCGCCGTCCCCGGCGGGTTGCCTACCAGGGCGTTGGCGATCCGCAGCGCCACGGGGTCCAGGGCTCCCGACGGCGGCACCCCGATGTGCTGGACGTGTGGCCTCCCGAGGTCCTGGAGGGTCGGCGCGAAGCCGGCCGACACGACGCGCAGGCCGTTCATGGCTCGCCCTCCTGGGGCATCGGGTCGAACCGCGTGTCGCCCGCCGCCATGCGCGCCTTCAACTCGTCGTAGACGTCGCGGCCGACCGGCCGGAACCGGACCCGGTCGCCGGCGGTCAGCAGCGCCTGCGGGTCGCGGTGCAGGTCGAACAGGTCGACCGGCGTCCGCCCCAGCAGGTGCCAGCCGCCGGGAGATTCCAGCGAGTAGACGTTGGTGAGGTTGATCGCGATCGCCACCGACCCGGCCGGCACCCGAACCCGCGGCTCGTTCCGGCGTGGCAGCTCGAGTTCCTTCGGGATGATCCCGAGATAGGCCAGCCCCGGCATGAAGCCCATCCTGGAGGCCTCGTACGCGGTTCCGGCGTGCAACTCCACCACCCGGTCGGGCGAGAGGCCGGTGCGCTTGGCAACCTCCTCCAGGTCCGGCCCCGCCTCCTCGCCGTACAGCACCGGAAACTCCCAGAGCCGGCCGACAATCGGTGCCGAGCCGGCCTCGGTCAGCAGTTCCCGCAACCGGCTCTCGACGGCGCGCCGCGAGGTGACGGTCGGGTCGTAGTGGACCATGAGCGATCGGAACGTCGGGACGAGATCGACCAGCCCGGCGACATTCGCCGCGCGCGCCGCCTCTCCCAGGCGCATGACCCGATGGTTGACCTCGCGATCGACGGTCTCGCCAAACTCCACCACGAGCGCGGTGTCGCCGGCCGACAGGAAGCGCGGGGAAGCAAGTAAGTTGGGATGGTCCTCCGTCATGGACCTCGGCCGTTGGTTGGGTGTTAACTGGTCTGGCCGCGGCGCGGCGCAGGTTCCACGTTCCCTAGGCTGAGCAACGCATGGCACGCAAGGTCAATCTCAACTCGGATATGGGCGAAGGCTTCGGCGCCTACGACATAGGCAACGACACCCCCCTGCTCGACATCATCAACTCCGCCAACGTCGCCTGCGGTTTTCACGCTGGCGACCCGAACGTCATGGACCGGGTTTGCAAGCAGGCCAAGGCCAAGGGCGTGTCGATCGGGGCCCATCCCGGCTTCAACGACCTCTGGGGTTTCGGGCGGCGGGCGATTCCGATGCCAGCAGGCGATGTCGAGCGGATGGTGATCTACCAGATCGCCGCGCTACAGGGCATGGCGGGCGCGAACGGCGCCAGCGTCACCCACGTCAAGATCCACGGCGCCCTCAGCAACATGGCGGCGGTCGACCTGGACCTCGCGATGGCGATCGCCCGCGGCATCAAGGCGGTCGATCCAACGCTGATATTCCTGGTGCCGATTGCCTCGGAACTGCTGGCCGCCGCCCGCAAGTCCGGCCTTTCGCACGCCTCCGAAGTGTTCGCCGACCGCACCTACGCCGACGACGGCAACCTGACCCCGCGCAGCAAGCCGAACGCCATGGTCCACGACCCGGCCGAGGCGGTCGCCCGCGTGCTGCGGATGGTCGAGGACCAGGAGGTCGTCTCGACCAACGGCACGCGCATCCCGTGCCGGGTCGACAGCATCTGCGTGCACGGCGACGGCCCGACCGCGGTCGAGGTCGCCACCGCGGTCCGGGACGGGCTGCGGGCGGGCGGCGTGTCGACCGTGCCGCTGCCCGACATGGATCTGTCCTGAGGAATCGCGGGGGCGGCCCTGCGCTGACGCTTAAGGACTGATTCGCGCGGAGCGCACAGCGACG
>CAYNFA010000834.1:0-1912 GCA_964396345.1 uncultured Thalassobaculum sp. | reverse complement strand
ACCCCGCACCCGATCGAGTTCCAGATGTACTACTCGAGCTGATCGCCACAACGCATTGAGATAACGAACGGGCCGTTCCCTTGGGTGCGGCCCGTTTCGCGTCGCCTCACCGGTGGCCGATCTCCGCCACGTCGAACGGGGTGGTCTGGTAGAGCTGGTTGATCCAGTTGCCGAACAGCAAATGGGCGTGGCTGCGCCAGCGGTTCTCGGGCCGGCGGGCGGGATCGTCGTTCGGGAAGTAGCCGTGCGGGATCGCGATCGGGCGGCCGGCCGCCACGTCACGGAAGTACTCGTCGCCGAGCGAGTTCGAGTCGTACTCGATGTGGTTGAACATGTGCAGCGACCGGTGGTTCGGGTCGTCGAGCAGGCACAGGCCCGCCTCGTCGGATTCCATCAGCACGGTCATGCCGCTGCCGGCCGGAATGTCCTCGCGCCGCACCTCGGTCCAGCGCGACACCGGGATCGCGAAGTCGTCGGAGAAGCCCCGCAGATAGGCCGACGCCGGCGCCAGGTTGCGGTGGCGGTAGACGCCGAACGCCTTCTCGGCCAGCGCGTGCTTCGGCATGCCGTGGAAGTGGTGGACCGCCGCCTGCGCGCCCCAGCAGATGTTGAAGCAGCCGTGCACGTGGGTCTGCGTCCAGTCCAGGATCCGGCGCAGTTCGTCCCAGTAGGTCACCTGTTCGAACGGCATCGTCTCGATCGGGGCGCCGGTGACGATGAAGCCGTCGAAGCGCTGCGACCGGATGTCCTCCCAGTCGCGGTAGAACGAGATGATGTGGTCGCTCGGGGTGTTGCGGGCGACGTGGTTGGTCATCTTGACCAGGGTCAGTTCGACCTGCAGCGGCGTCGAGCCGAGCAGCCGGGCGATCTGGGTCTCGGTCTTGATCTTGTTGGGCATCAGGTTGAGCAGCCCGATGCGGATCGGCCGGATGTCCTGGCGCGCCGCGTCGGCCTCGCGCATCAGCATGACGCCTTCCGCCTCGAGGGTGGCGCGGGCCGGAAGGTCGTCGGGAATCTTGATGGGCATCGACTGGTCTCGTTCTGCCTGCTGCCGGGCGCACGTCCCGCCCCGCCGCTTAACGACGGCTCGGGGGCGCCGCATCCGGGGCTATGGTAGAAATTACATCGCGGCGCGCGTCAACCGCCGGTGTCGCGCGCTACCCGTCGACCGGCCGCTTGCGGCCCTGGTCGTCGATCGCGACGTAGGTGAAGCGGTCCTCGGTGACCAGCACGCGCTCCTCGCGGCGGTTAAATTATGCGCACTGTCACCGGAACGCGGCCACCGGAACGTGGCCGTCGACCGCGATGGTGTCGGACGTCAACGCGATCCGGGCGGTGTAGGACGGCGGCGCCTGCGGGTTCTGGCCCTGCGGCGGAGCCGCACCGGCTGCACCCGCGCCGGCCCCGGCACGCGCCGCCGCGGTCGCGTCTACGGCGTCAGCCGACAACCCGATCACCGTGCCCGTCAGCGTGCCGTAGCGCAGGTAGTTGAAGGCATCGAGCTTCACCACCGCCTCCTGGCCCTCGGCCACGAGGCCGATGTCGCGGTTCGGGATAGTCGCCGTCACCTCCAGCGCGTCACCTTCCGGTACGATCCGCATCAGCGCCTCGCCGGCACTCACCACCCCGCCGAGCGTGGTCACGCCCATCTGCGTCACGATACCCCCCGCTTTCGCGAGGGCAGGCTTGGCCGGTGCTGTCACCACCCGACGGGCGTCACGGTCGGCGGCCTTCACCAGTTCCTGGCCGATCGCGGCGGTCTGCTCGCGGATCTGCGACAGGTCCTTGACCCGCTCGGACTCGGCACGCGCTAGGCGCGCGTCGCGGTCGGCCCGGGCCGTGGCGATGTCGGCGGCGGCCCGCGCCAGCTCGGCCTCGGTCACGTTGATCTCGTGGCTGGCCTCGACCAGCC
>CAYNFA010000833.1:0-1916 GCA_964396345.1 uncultured Thalassobaculum sp. | reverse complement strand
CCCGCAGGTCTTGTGCCTCGGCGAGTCCCATTTCATGAACGATCTCGTGCCGACCCTGCACGCCGCCCTCGACGGCTACGGCACGCGCCGGGCGGAGGGGCGCGACACCTGGGCGCCGTCGGTGCGCGGCCCGCGGCCGATGCTGCTGGCGCCGATGGTCCGGACGGCGTTCGTGGCGCTCGCCCAGGAGAACCTCGACGGCCGTCCGGTTGCCAGCCTCCGGGCGATCGGCGAGAAGACGCCGGACAACCTCATGCACATGCGCCGGATCTGGGGGCTGTTTCCGAGTGCACGCTTCGTCAACGTGATCCGCGACGGCCGCGACGGGGCGGTCTCGGCGTTCATCCGGTTCCGCGCCAAGCTGCCGGCGACGATGACCCGGCGTGACTACATGAAGGCTTACGCCGAGGGCTGGTCGGCGCGGATCCGCGCCGCCCGGGATCTGGCGCCCGGCCACGCCTACCACGAGGTGCGCTACGAGGCGCTGCACGCCGAGCCGCTGGCCGAGGCGGCGCGGCTGTTCGCGTTCCTGGGCGCCGATCCCGGGGCCGGGCCGGTCGGCAAGGCGCTCGAGGTCGCCAGCTTCGAATCGCTGTCGGGTGGCCGCCGCCAGGGCCAGGAGGACGCCAGCTCGCACTACCGTCGCGGCGAGGTCGGAGGCTGGGCCGAGACCCTGAGCTCGGCCGAGATAACCGCCTTCGAGGATACCGCTGGCGCGATGATGGACGAACTCGGGTACCCGCGCTCTGCCGACCGCGCCGGCGCGGCCTGAGCGGCGCTCGGCGGGCGTTCATCCGTCCGCGGGCAGCCGGCGCAGCCGGTCCTCGGCGACCGCCGCCGCGCGATCCCAGGAATAGCGTTCGCGCACGTGCGCCGACCCGGCCAGGCCCCGCGCGCGCGCCCGGTCGGGGCGCTCGAACACCTCCCGCATCAGGTGCCTGAAGTGATCCCAGTCGGGTTCGGCCCACATCCCGAGGTCGCCGTCGGCGCGCTCGAAGAACGGGTCGTCGACCGCGACCAGGCGGTGATCGATCCGCCAGGCGTGGCGATCGATGAACTCGGTCGGGCCGCTGTAGCCGGTCACGATGGCCGGCAGGCCGCAAGCCATCGCCTCGATCGTCGGCAGGCCCCAGCCCTCGGCCCGGCTGGGCGCCAGGAAGGCGTCGCAGGCGGTGTAGATGCCGGCGAAAGTGCGGTGGGTGTCGACCGGCGGCACGATCTTCAGGCGGCTTGGCCGACGCAACCCGAGGGCCCGCAACTCGGCGCCGAGGTCGAGGTCGCGGCGCCCGGCGTACAGGCCGGCCAGCACCAGCAGGACGTCGTCGCGCTCGCCGAACTCGCGGTCGAAGGCCTGCACGAGGTCGGCCATGCCTTTGCGGCGCTCCCAGCGGCCGATCGCCAGGAACTTGAACGGGGCGGTCGGAAACGCGCCGGTCGGCGCGACCCCGGGGTGGAACGTCGCCGGATCCACACCCTCCGGCACCACGTCGATGCGGGCGGGGTCGAAGCCGTTGCCGACGAACACCCGCTTGCCCCAGGCGGTGGCGGTCCAGATCCGGTCTGCCGCCGCCAGCGGCGCCATCCAGGCGTCCGGCAGGCGGGTCGATTCCCACACCGTGTAGGCGATCCGGGCGCCGGCGGCGCCGTCCAGCACGCTCATCAGGCTGCCGTAGATCAACGCAATCGTGGCGATCCGCCGGTCGGCGAAGCGCGCCGCCACCGCCGCCTTGTCCTCGTCCACCGGTCCTGAGCGCAGGTGGATGGGGGTCGCCACCACCGGCAGCCGCCGCGACAGCGCGTCGAACAGGCCGCGGGTGTGCACGTTGTACCCGTAGCGGCCGTCGAACCAGCCGATGGCGTGGACCAGGAGCGGGTCGGCGGGGGCGGCCATCGCCGGCGTCACGCGGCGGTCGGCG
>CAYNFA010000832.1:0-1919 GCA_964396345.1 uncultured Thalassobaculum sp. | reverse complement strand
GGCGGCGGCGATGCCTCTGACCTGCTGGCCGCGCTGACCCGCAACGCCGGCCGGCTTGGCGGTCAGCTGGCCCGCGACATCAAGTTGAAATTCGCCCCCCGGCTCCGGTTCGCGCGTGACACCGCGTTCGAGACCTCGAGCCGGATCGACGCCCTGCTTCGCGACCCGGCGGTTCGCCGCGATCTGGAGGCCGACACCGCCGCGGATGCCGATGGTCTCACCGCGCCGGACCCTGACACCGGCGGGGACGGCGGCACGCCGAAGACTGGCGAGCCGGGGGACCGGAATGGCGCGGCGTAGGCGCGGCCAGCCGGTGCACGGCTGGGTTATCCTCGACAAGCCCTGCGGCATCAGTTCGGCGCAGGCGGTGGCGACGGTGCGGCGGGTGTTCGACGCCGCCAAGGCCGGCCACGCCGGCACGCTTGACCCGCTGGCGACCGGCGTGCTGCCGGTGGCGCTCGGCGAGGCGACCAAGACCGTCCCATATGTCATGGACGCCACCAAGGACTACCAGTTCACCATCCACTGGGGCGAGGCCCGGTCGACCGACGATCGCGAAGGCACGGTGACCGCGACCTCGGAGACGCGTCCTGACGCCGAGGCGATCCGTTCGGCGATCCGTTCGTTCGTGGGCGAAATCCTGCAGATACCGCCGATCTACTCTGCGGTGAAGGTGGATGGCGAGCGGGCCTATGATTTGGCCCGCTCCGGCGAGGCGGTCGACCTCGAGCCGCGCCGGATCGAGATCCTCGCCTTCGACCTGGTGGAAACGATCGACGCCGATCACGCCCGCTTCCGCGTGTCGTCCGGCAAGGGCGCCTACATGCGCGCGCTGGCCCGCGATCTCGCCGAAAGCCTCGGCACCGTCGGGCATATCATGGATCTGCGGCGGCTGCGGGTCGGGCCGTTCGCGCAAGAGCAGGCGATTTCGCTGGATTCGCTGGCGGGGCTGATGCATAACCCCGCGGCTTTAGAGCACCTCAGGCCTGTCGAGACCGCGCTGGACGGCATCCCGGCGCTGGCCTTGAGCGGCCCCGAGGCGATGACGCTCCGCAACGGCCAGGGCGTACCCGTTTTCCGGGCTTCGGATCGGGAACGTTTCGGCCATCTTCGTGACGGTGACACGGTCTACGCCATGGAAGGCGGAACCCCTGTCGCGATCGCGCGGATCGACGGTGGAGCCATTCGTCCGGTGCGGGTGCTCAACCTCTGAACGAAGGAGAGAGGACGATGTCGATTACGGTTGAGCGTAAGGCCGAGCTCGTGAAGGAGTTCGGCGCAAAGGAAGGCGACACTGGTTCGCCGTCGGTCCAGATCGCGATCCTGTCCGAGCGGATCTCCAACCTGACCGAGCACATGAAGGCGCACAAGCAGGACTTCCACTCGCGTCGCGGCCTGCTGATGATGGTCGGCCAGCGCCGCCGGCTTCTGGATTACCTGCGCGGCAAGAACGAGCAGGGCTACAGCGCGCTGATCGCCCGTCTCGGCATCCGTCGCTGATCGGTCCCCGGGCCCGCGGCGCCCCATAGGCGCCGCGGACTCCATGGGGTCGGCCGGGCCGTGACCATTGACCGCGAAGGCGTTCCGTGGCATGGAACCGCCGCGCAAGAGAGAGACGAACCGAGGGACTACCGCAGCGACGCCATGACGAAGCAGGGCGTCCATTCCCCCTCCATCGAGGAGACGCAGGATCACCCGCCGGCATAGCGCCGCCGACGGGTTGAGTTGCCTGTGCCGCCAACCGAATTGAGCGGACCGATAGGACGGGGTTGCGTTTGGACCACGCGGTTCCAAGCGAAGGAACGAGAAATGTTCGAAGTTTATCGCAAGGAAGTCCAGTGGGGTGGGCGCACGCTGACCCTCGAGACCGGCAAGATGGCGCGCCAGGCCGATGGCGCGGTGGTGGCTCGTTACGGCGA
>CAYNFA010000831.1:0-1921 GCA_964396345.1 uncultured Thalassobaculum sp. | reverse complement strand
GCCTCGATGTAGTCCTTGCGCCGCTCGGCGGTCGCCGCTCCGTAGGCGGTGCGCCCGAAATAGGCGTCCTGCGCGGCGACCAGAGCGGTCTCCAGCTGCGCCATGCCCTGGCCGAGCAGGGCGACCAGCACCAGCGCCAGCAGGATCGCCGGGAACGACAGCTGCAGGTCGACCACGCGCATGATCAGCGTCTCGACGAGGCCACCGGCGTAGGCCGCGACGACGCCGAGCGAGGCGCCGATGGTGAGCGCCACGGCCCCCGCCATCAGGCCGATCTGCACCGAGATCCGCAGCCCGTAGAGGATCGCCGACAGCAGGTCGCGGCCCTGGGCGTCGGTGCCGAGCAAGTGGACGTAGCCGCCGCTGCCGACGTGTCCGGGCGGTCGCCGGGCGTCAAGCAGCGACAGCCGGGACAAATCGTAGGGGTCCTGCGGCGCGATCAGCGGAGCGGCCAGGGCTACCACCACGATCGCCGCGACCACCGTCAGGGCGGCCACCGCCACCGGGCTCTCGCGGAAGTCGGCCCAGAACCGGCCGAGCGGCGTGGCGGCGGCGCTCATGCCGCGCCGTGCCGGGAAATCCGCGGATCCAGGGCGGCGTAGGTCAGGTCGATCACCAGGTTGATGGTGACGAACAGCAGCGCCACCAGGATCAGGTAGGCGACCATCACCGGCCGGTCGAGGCTGGTGATGGAGTCGATGATCAGCTTGCCGAGGCCGGGCCAGGAGAAGATTGTCTCGGTGACCACCGCGAACGCCAGGGTCGAGCCGAGCTCCAGGCCGAACACCGTGACGATCGGCACCGCGATCAGCTTCAGCACGTGGTGGCGGACGATGGTGCTTTCGGCGAGGCCGGCGGCGCGCGCGAACTTGATGGTGTCGGTCAGCATCACCTCGCGGGTCCCGGCGCGGGCCAGGCGGATCAGCATGGCCAGCTTGAACAGCGCCAGGTTGAACGCCGGCAGCACCAGGTGCGACAGGCCCTCGACGGTCAGGAAGCTCCATTCGACGCCGAGCAGCTCGATCGTCGGGCCGCGGCCGCCGGCCGGCAGCCAGCCGAGCGACACCGCGAAGGTCAGGATCAGGATCAGCCCGACCCAGAAGGTCGGCACCGAGAAACCCAGGATCGACAGCCCCATGATCGCCTTGGAGGACAGCGCGTCGGGCCGGTAGCCTGCCCACACCCCAAGCGGCACGCCGATCAGCGTCGCGCCCACCACCGCCGCCAGCGCCAGTTCCAGGGTCGCTGGCAGCCGGCTGAGGATCAGGTCGAGCACCGGGGTGGCGTAGACGAAGGAGCGGCCGAAATCGCCCTGCGCCACGTTGGAGACGAACACCAGGTACTGTTCCCACAGCGGCCGGTCGAGGCCGAAGCGGGCGATGATGAACTCGCGGACGTCGTGCGGCGCGTCCATCGGGATCAGCACCTCCATCGGGTTGCCGATGGCGTACACCCCGACGAACACGATCACCGACATGACGATCATGACGAGGATGGCCTGCAGGCAGCGCTGGATCACGTAGCCGGTCATCGGCTCGTCGGCCTCCGGATGAGGGAACGCGGCGTCGGCCGGCCGGCCGGCTGGCTGGCGCGGGGTCGAACGGGGCGCGGGCCGGGCGATCGCTCGCCCGGCCCGCGTGGATGGTCTGCCGGCGGTTACGACCCCGGGGTGATGAAGAACGCCAGCGTGTCCTCGTCGGTCCGCGGCGTCATCTTCAGCTTGCCCTTGGGCGACGCCCAGACCGTCTGCAGGGTGACGATCGAGATGTAGGCCCGGTCGGCCATGATCAGGTCCATGGCCTGTTCGTACAGCGACCGGCGCTTCGGATCGTCGAGCTCCCGGCCGGCGGCCTGCAGCAGTTCGTCGACCTTCGGATTGACGTACTCGATCCGGTTGAAGGCGCCCAGCTTCAGCTCCGGC
>CAYNFA010000830.1:0-1922 GCA_964396345.1 uncultured Thalassobaculum sp. | reverse complement strand
GTCTTCAGGAGCGAGCCGACGACGTGCGGGAGGCCGCCGGGGCCGGTCGATCCCATCTTGATCTCGCCGGGTCGCTTCTGGGCGTCTTCGGCCAGTTCCTTGAAGGACTTCCACGGTGTGTCGTTGTTGGCGACGATCACCGCCACGCCGCGCGCCATGATGTTGATCGGGTAGAAGTCGGCGTAGTCGATCTGCGAGAGTTCCAGCACCTTGTGCAGTTGCGGGTTCTCGGCGCCGAACAGCAGCGAGTAGCCATCCGCCGGCCGGGCCGCGACGAACGCGGTGGAGATCGCGCCGCCACCGCCGGCCCGGTTCACCATCACGATCTTCTGGCCGAGCAGCGGCTCGACGATCGGGGTGATCGCCCGGGCGACCACATCGGTGGCGCCGCCGGCGCCCCACATGATGGTGCCCTGCAGGTCCTTGGACGGAAAGTCGGCGGCGTGGCCGGCCGGACCGGTTGTCAGGAGCGCGAGTGCCGCGACGGCCCCGAGCAGTCTCGTGTTCATTGGAAAATCCCTCCCGTTGCGTGTTCTTGGTGCGCGTCGTTCATGGTCGCCGACCCCGGAGCCAGGGGAGCCTTCCCGGCGCGAGGCGTCAGCTTGGCGCCAGAGTTCATGGATCGGACCGCCAACGTCAAATACGAAAGCCTCAGCGTAGCCTGAACCGGGCCTGGGTCGAGATCCCGTCGGCGTCGATCACGGTGACGGTCGCGAAGCCGGCGCCGTCGGGCCGCCAGTCGGTATCGCGGCGGTGCGGCGGCGCCGGGACCGGCCGCCCGTCGACCAACCAGACCAGGGGCCGCCGCCCGCCCGAGGCGCGCAGCGCGATCGGCCGATCGGCCGGGCGATCGATCTCGCTGCCGTCGCGCGGGTAGGCGATCCGGATCGGCTCGACGGCCGGTGCGGCGGCGCGCGCCGGGAAGAACGCCAGCGCCGCCGGCAGCGGCCGGGCCGAGGGTGGCAGCGCACCGTCCACCGGCAGCGGCGCCGCCAGCCGGGGCGCCCGGGGCAGGGTGTCGAACACCTCCAGCAGCAGCGGTGCAGCCGAGCGGGCGCCGTAGTGGCCGGGGCGCGGCGTCCCGTCCGGCCGGCCGACCCACACCCCGACCACTTTTCCGTCGGCGACGCCGATCGCCCAGGCGTCGCGGAACCCGTAGGAGGTGCCGGTCTTCCAGGCGACCGGGCCGCCGCGCCGGGCGACGCCGTGCGCCGGGTGCGGCGAGCCCTCCAGGATGCGCGCCACTTCCCACGCCGCTCCGGCGGTCAGCAGCGGGTGCGACGTCTCGCCGCCGAGCGCGTCCGCGCGGGACACCAGTGGCCGGACCCGGCCGTCGTCGGCGAGCGCGGTGTAGAGCGACACCATATCCTCGAGCGTGGTGCCGACCCCGCCCAGGACCACGGCCAGCCCTGGCCGCTCGGCCGAACCTGGCAGCTGCAGGCGGGCGCCGGCGCTCGCCAGGCGGTTCACGAAGCGGGCCGGGCCGTAGCGGTCAAGGATCGAGACCGCCGGCACGTTGAGCGACTGCCGAAGCGCTTCGGCGGCCGGCAGTTCGCCCAGATGCATCGGCGCGAAATTGGCCGGGGCGTAGCCGGAGATCCGCAACGGCGCGTCGGTCACGACGCTGCGCGGGTCGAGGAAGCCGTCGTCGAAGGCGAGGCCGTACAGGAACGGCTTCAGCGTCGAGCCCGGCGACCGTACTGCCCGGGTCATGTCGATCTGCCCGGCGCGCCGGGTGGCGAAGTATCCGGGCGAGCCGAGATGCGCCAGCACCGCCCCGGTGGCGGCATCGGCGACGATTGCGGCGACGCTGGTGTCGGGGTCGAGGCCTTCGGCCCAGCGCGCCGCCATGCCCTCCAGCCGGCGCTGCAGTCCGCCGTCGAGGGTGGTCCGCACGGTGGCCGTGCCGGGTGCCTCGGCCA
>CAYNFA010000829.1:0-1927 GCA_964396345.1 uncultured Thalassobaculum sp. | reverse complement strand
AATGGGGCGCCTGGATCGTGTTCGGCGCCGGCCTGACGCCGTTCCCCTACAAGGTGATCACCATCGCCAGCGGCGTCACCCAGCTCGACCTGCTGGTGTTCGTGATCGCCTCGGTTGTTGCGCGGGGCATGCGGTTCTTTGCGGTGGCGGGGCTGTTGTGGTGGTTCGGGCCGCCGATCCGCCGGTTCCTCGAGCGCTACCTCGGGGCGGTGGCCTTCGCGTTCTTCGCGCTTCTGATCGGCGGCTTTGTCGCCCTTCGATACGCCTTCTAGCGTGGCTCGCGCCGTTCCTTTTGTCGGGCTGTTGATCGCGGTCGCCTCGGCGACGGCGCTGGCGCTGGCGTTCCTCGGGCAGTACCGCTTCGACCTCCACCCCTGCGTCCTCTGCATCTGGCAGCGCTGGCCGCACGGCGCGGCGGTGATCCTCGGCCTTGCCGCCTGGGCGCTGCGCGGCCGACCGATGGTGTCGATGGCGATGCTCGGCCTCGCGGTCGTGGCGGAACTGACGACCGGCGGCATCGGCGCGTTCCACGTCGGGGTCGAGCAGGGGTGGTGGCAGGGCACCGCCGGCTGCGGCTCGGTCGCGGCGGCCGACGACCTCGCGTCGCTCAGGGCCCTGGTGATGGTGCAGCCGGTGGTGCGGTGCGACGACGTGGCGTTCGCGTTGTTCGGGGTATCGATGGCAGGCTGGAACGTGGCGCTGGCCGTCGCCCTGGCCGGCATCGGGACCGCCGCCATCGCCCGGGACGCCATCAACGGCAAGGAGGATCGCCCATGACCCGCCAGACCGGCACTGGCCGTCGCCAACGCCCGGGACGCCTGCCCGGAAACCTGTCGCGTGAGGCGCTGGTCGACCGGATCGTGCGCGTCGATCACGCCGGCGAGTACGGCGCCCAGCGCATCTACGAGGGCCAGCTGGCGGTGCTCGGTCGCCGCCCGAGCGCCAAGACGATCCGCCACATGAAGGAGCAGGAGGACCGCCATCTCGCGGCCTTCGAGGCGCTGATCCGCCAGCGCCGGGTGCGCCCCACCATCCTGCACCCGCTGTGGCGGGTCGCCGGTTTTGCGCTCGGCGCCGGCACCGCCCTGCTCGGCGAGAAGGCGGCGATGGCCTGCACGATCGCCGTCGAGGAGGTGATCGACGACCACTACCGCCGCCAGGCCGAGGCGCTCGGTGACGACGAGGCCGAGTTGAAGGCCACGATCGAGGAGTTCCGCGCCGAGGAGGCCGGGCACGCCGATATCGGCCGCGAGCACGGCGGCGAGGATGCGGTTGGCTACCCGGTCATGCGGGCCGCCATCCGCGCCGGGTCGCGCGCGGCGATCTGGCTGAGCGAGCGGTTCTGAGCGCGGCGCCGAGGCCAATGGTCGTTATGGCTGACCAGACGGCCCGCTGGCGGCCGGCGAGGCTGGACGACGTCGCGCGGATCGCGCGCCTGTCGAACTCCATCCACATCCTGTTCCCCGAGCGCGAGGAGATCTTCGAGGAGAAGATCCGCCTGTCGCCGGCGGGCTGCCACGTGCTCGAGCGCGACGGCAGCATCGTTGGCTACATCCTCAGCCATCCGTGGCGGCGCCATAGCCCGGCGGCCCTGGACAGCCGGCTGGGTGGACTGCCGGCCGACCCGGACTGCTGGTACATTCACGATCTGGGGATGGGCTCGGGCGCGCGCGGAACCGGTGCCGCGACGGAGATCGCCGGCCGGATCATCCGGGTGGCCGAACGGGAGGGCTTGCCGGTGGTGGCGTTGGTCGCGGTCGCAGGGGCCGACGGCTACTGGCGCAAGCTCGGGTTCCGGGAGGTCGCGACCGACGGGCTCGTTGCCAAACTGCGGGAGTACGGCGAGGACGCGGTCTACATGGAACTGCCGCTGGCCGCCGGCGGCGAGCCGGGGCCCTAGAACGCCGGCCCTAGAACGCCGGCAGGG
>CAYNFA010000828.1:0-1928 GCA_964396345.1 uncultured Thalassobaculum sp. | reverse complement strand
GATGACCACCACGATCCGCACCAGCCGCGAGGTGCCGAGCGCCTCGCCGATCGCCTGGCCCTCCAGCATCATCCGGCGGATCAGCCCGCGGGTGCCGGGGAACCGGCAGATCTCCTCCAGCGTGGCGGAGGTCAGCGCGCTAACCGGGTTCAGCGACAGGTTGCCCCACAGCTTGATCCAGATCTCGTCGCGGATCCGCGGCCGCACCGGCGCCTTGAAGCCGCCAGCCCGGAAGGCGTCGGAGAGCGCCGTCACCCGGTCGGTCTTCTCGCCCGACGGTTCGCCGAGGGTGAAGCGGTCGCCCTCGATCAGCCGCACCACGCCCGGCTCGTCGATCTCGGCGGCGGGGTACACCACGCAGCCGATGGCGCGCGCCGGCCCGATGGCGTCCCACTGCACGCCGTCGGGGTCGACAGTCTCCAGGCGGGTGCCGTCGAGCGGGCCGCCGATGCCGTGGAAGTACCACCACGGCACGCCGTTGACCGCCGTCACCACGGTGGTCGCCTCGTGGAACAGCGAGGCCATGCGCCCCGCCACCGCCGGCACCGAATGCGCCTTCAGCGCCACGACCACCGAATCCTGCGCGCCCAGCTCCTCGGGGTTCTCCGAGGCGGTCACCCGCACGGTCCGCTCGCCCTCGGCGGTGCGCAGCGTCAGCCCGCGCTCCCGGATGGCGGCGAGGTGCGGGCCGCGCGCCACCAGCGACACCTCGATCCCGGCCTCGGCGAGGCCGACCGCCAGATAACCGCCGATCGCGCCGGCGCCGTAGATGCAGATCTTCATCCGCCCCGCCCCTACGACGGCTTGGCGCCGAGGCCGAGCTTCTCGGCCAGGCCGATGCGCTGCAGCTTGCCGGTGGCGCCCTTGGGGATCTCGGCCACCAGCAGCAGGGTGCGCGGCACCTTGAAGTCGGCGAGGCGCCGGGAGACGAACGCCTTCAACTCGGCCTCGGTCGCGGCCGCGCCCTCGCGCAGCACGACCGCCGCCCCGACCTCCTCGCCAAGCTTGGGATGCGGCACCGCGAAGGTCACCGCCTGGGCGACCGCCGGGTGGTCCATCAACACCTCGTCGACCTCGCGCGGCGCGATCTTCTCGCCGCCGCGGTTGATGATCTCCTTGATGCGGCCGGTGATCCGAAGATACCCCTCGCCATCCATCGTCCCCTGGTCGCCGGTGCGAAACCAGCGCCCGCCGTCACCGTCGGGATCGGGCGCGTAGCCCTCGGCGTTGGCCTTGTCGTTGTTCTCGTAGCCGGCGGTGACGTTGGGGCCGCGGATCACGATCTCGCCCTCCTCGCCAACCGGCCGGAACCGGCCGTCGAGGCCGAGGATGCGGACCTCCGGCCCGGCCGCCACGCCGACGCTGCCGGGATGGCGGGAAGCCGGCGGCAGCGGGTTCGAGGTCATCTGGTGCGAGGCCTCGGTCATGCCGTAGCTCTCGATCACTGGGCAGCCGAAGGCCTGCTCCAGCTCGGCCATCACCTGCGGCGGCAGCGACGACGAGGACGAGCGAATGAAGCGCAGCGTCATCCCGGCCACTGTCTCGGCGTTGCGGCCGGCGCGCGCCACGATCGCCTGGTGCATGGTCGGCACCGCGGTGTACCAGCTCGGCTTCACCTCCTCGAACCAGCGGAACACCTTGAGCGCGTCGAACCCCGGCGAGCAGTGCACCGAGGCCCCGGCCCGCAGCGACGACAGCACCGCCGCGATCAGGCCGTGGATGTGAAACAGCGGCATGATGTTCAGGCACCGATCCGCCGGCGCGAGGCGCAGGGTCGCTGCGATGTGGCCGGCCGAGGCGCAGAGGTTGGCGCCGCTCAGCGGGACGATCTTCGGGCGCGAGGTGGTGCCCGACGTGTGCAGCACCAGCGCGGTATCGTCGGGCGCGGCCGGGCGGCGGAAAAATTCTATTTTCCAATGCAGAAAACA
>CAYNFA010000827.1:0-1937 GCA_964396345.1 uncultured Thalassobaculum sp. | reverse complement strand
GCCTGAACCCCGAAGGGTGACGGAGGCCGTCGGTGGCCGATCGCGTCTGCCTCGGGGCAGTGACCGGAGCCCACGGCATCCGGGGTCTCGTGAAGGTCAAACCCTTCACCGAGAACCCGGAGGACGTGGCGGCCTACGGTCCGGTCGAGGACGAGTCCGGCGCCCGGCGGTTCAAGCTGGCGGTCAGCGGCCAGCACAAGGAGACGGTGATCGTCCAGGTCGAGGGGGTCGACGATCGCGACTCCGCCGAGGCGCTGCGCGGCACCCGCTTCTACGTGCCGCGGTCGTCGTTGCCGGAACCCGAGGACGGAGCCTTCTACCACGCCGATCTGATCGGCCTGGCGGTGGTGACGGTGTCGGGCGAGGCGCTCGGCCGGGTGACGGCGATGCACGATTTCGGCGCCGGCGACCTGATCGAGTACGTGTCGGTCGACGGCGCCTCGCGCATGCTGCCGTTCAGCGAGGCGACGGTGCCGGAGGTCGACCTTGCCGGCGGCCGGCTGGTCGTCGACCCGCCGGAAGGGCTGACGGAATGACGGTGTCGGGGTGAGCGCGGATGACCGGAGCGGACGCGACTGGCCTGCCGTGGCGGGCGACGGTGCTGACGCTGTTCCCGGAAATGTTCCCGGGGCCGCTCGGGGTGTCGCTCGCCGGCAAGGCGCTGGCGGGCGGGCTTTGGGCGCTGAAAGCGCTGGACATCCGGGAGTTCGCGCGCGATAAGCACCGCTCCGTCGACGACACCCCGTTCGGTGGGGGAGCCGGCATGGTCATGCGGCCGGACATCGTCGACGCGGCACTCGCCTCGGTCGAGGATCAGCCCGGACCGCGGATCTACCTAAGCCCCCGCGGCCGGCGCTTCGATCAGGCGCGGGCCAAGGCGCTGGCGGCGGGGCCGGGGGCGGTCCTGCTGTGCGGGCGCTACGAAGGACTGGACGAGCGGGTGATCGTCGCCCGCGGCCTCGAGGAAGTCAGCCTCGGGGATTTCGTGCTCTCCGGTGGAGAGCCGGCGGCGATCGCCATGATGGACGCGGTGGTCCGCCTGCTGCCGGGGGTGCTCGGCGCGGCGGAAACGCTGGCGGAAGAGAGTTTCGAGGAGGGGCTGCTTGAGTATCCCCTCTTCACACAGCCTCGGATCTGGAACGGCATGACCGTCCCCGAGGTGCTGACCAGCGGTCACCACGCCAACGTGAAGGCATGGCGGCGCCGGGAGGCGGAACGGATCACGCGGGAGCGGCGCCCCGATCTCTGGGCCCGCCATCGCGCGCGTTTGGAACGGGCCGTCGCTGCGGCCGATGACGAGGATGCGGAGACCACGCCATGAACATCATCGAGCAGCTCGAGAATGAGCAGATCGCGGCCCTCTCGGCCGACAAGAACATCCCGGCCTTCGGCCCGGGCGACACGGTGCGGGTCGACGTGAAGGTCGTCGAGGGCACGCGCGAGCGCATCCAGGCGTTCGAGGGCGTGTGCATCGCGCGCAGCAACGACGGCGTGAACTCGTCGTTCACCGTGCGCAAGATCTCCTACGGCGAGGGCGTCGAGCGGGTGTTCCCGCTGTACTCGCCGCGGATCGCCGGTGTCGAGCTGATCCGCCGCGGCAAGGTGCGGCGAGCCAAGCTGTATTACCTGCGCGGCCGGACCGGCAAGTCGGCCCGTATCGCCGAGAAGACCACGGGCGTTGCCGGCAAGGCGGCGGCCGAGGATCGCGCCGCGGCCGCCGAGCAGCGCGCCGCCCGCCTCGCCGAGCAGGCCGAGCAGCGCGCCCTGAAGAACGAGGCCCAGGCCGAGGCCTGAGCCGACCGACCCAGACGATCGGGATCCACGCCCCCGGACGGTGACGTCCGGGGGCGTTTTGCGTGCGCTTCAGGAATTGCTCCAGACCTCCACCCAGAGGCCCGGCACCCTGACGAACTCACAGCGATTGTTCGTCACCAGGA
>CAYNFA010000826.1:0-1946 GCA_964396345.1 uncultured Thalassobaculum sp. | reverse complement strand
GCTCTTCGCCGTTGCATCCTGCCCGGTCGTCACCGCGTTCGTCGGCGGTTCCGGTCGGGTGTGGAAGGGAGCGCCCTTAAGCCACAGGCGCAGGGCCTCCCAGTGGATTCCGACGACGACCTTGGCGGTGCTGCCGGGGTGAGTGATCAGGCTGGCCAGCAGCCGGGCGTCGGTCAGCGCGTGGCGGGTTCCGGTCTGGGTGGCGATCAGCCGGTCGGCGCCATCCGGGCCGACCAGGCGGATCAGCACGCGCAACCGGTCGCCCGGCTCGTCGACCCGGAAGCGGTACCCGCCCTCGATCGGCAGGAACGGGGAGACGTGGAAGCGCTTGTCGACCATCTGGATCAACGGCGCGCCCGGTTGATGATCGTCAGCGGCCGGCACGACGTAGCCGTGCTGGTCACCGAAGGTGTTCTTGACCTCGTAGAGCAGCCCGGCTAGGCGCCCGTCGGCGCGGTACCCCCAATAGATCGTCAGAGGATCGAACACGTAGCCGAGCACCGTCGGAAAACAAAGCGCCAGGATCCGTCCGCCGTCGAGCGGCCGGCCGACCCTCGCGAACGCCGCCTCGACCCAAGGCCGCAACGGCGTGCCGTCGCGCGGGCCGTGATCCGCCGAGCGGAACCCGAAGAGGTTCGGACGGTCGACCGAGAATGTTGCGAGCCGCCGGTCGACGAGGTCAAGCTCGTCCAGGTCGAGCATCATGGACACCACCCGGTACCGGAACCGGTGGCGGTGAGCCCCGAAGCGGGTGTGCATCACGCTGCCGACGTACAACGCCGAGCGCAGCGGCGCGCTTTCGGATGTCCCCGTCACCGGATCAGTCCGCCGCATCCGCGAGAAGTCCGGCGGAAACCGCTACCGCCGACTGGCGGTCGGCGGCGGCGACGTCACACGGCCACGGGGTCTCCACTCCAAGCGCCAGAGCCACGGCGATCGCAGACCTCAGGCCATCCTCGTGGAATCCCCAGCCGCAGTAGCTTCCGCAGAACCAGAGGCGCCGTCGGCCCTGGATGGTCGGGAGGGTCTCCTGGGCGGCAATCGCCTCGGCATCGAAAACCGGATGGTCGTAGGCGAGACGCGCGAACACCGTCGTCGGGTCCGGATCTCGGATCGGGTTCATGCTGACGAACAACGGACGGGCGGGATCGAGATTCTGCAACCGATTCATCCAGTAGGTCAGCGCCACCCGCCGATCGCGCCGCTCGCCGTGCTCGGACCGGTAGTTCCAGGCGGCCCAAACCGAGCGGCGGCGCGGCATGAGGGCGGTGTCGCGATGCAGTATGGCGGTGTTCGACTGGTATCGGAAGCGCCCGAGGACGCCGGCCTCGGCAGCTGTCGGACCGGCGATCAGACGCAGGGCCTGGTCGCCGTGGGTGGCCAGCACCACGTGGTCGAAGGTCTCCACGCTTCCGTCGCGCGCGGTCACCTCGACCCCACCCACGATCGGCGTCACGCGGGTCACCGGCGCAGCGAGGCGTATCCGGCCGATCAGCGGACCGGCCAGCCGGGCAACGTACAGGTGCGATCCGCCGGTCACGGTGCGCCAGCGCGGCCGCTCTACCAGATTGAGGAGTTGGTGATTGTCGAAGAATCGCACGAAAGATCTCGCCGGAAACTCCAGCATGGTGGCCACCGGGCACGACCAGATCGCCGCCGCCATCGGCAGCAGGTGGTCGTCGACGAAGCCGGCACCGTAGCGTTCCCGTCGCAGCCATTCGCCGAGCGTCGGCCCAGGTCCCGGCTCGTTGAGCAGCTTCGACGCGCCGGAAAAGAAGCGCAAGATGTCCGCCACCATCCGCCAGTAGCGAGGCCTGACCAGGTTTCCCGGCTGGGCCAGCATGCCGCGCAGCGAGCCCTCATATTCCAGCCGGCCGTCGTCGACCGAAACACCGAAGCTCATGTCGCTCGGTTCGGTGGCCACGCCGAGGCGCTCGAACAGCGCG
>CAYNFA010000825.1:0-1949 GCA_964396345.1 uncultured Thalassobaculum sp. | reverse complement strand
CCGTCCCGGTCCCCCTACCCGCCGTGAGTCCGGGCGCCAAGCACCCGTCCGGCGACAGCGTCGAGGCGAGCGACCAGTTCGGGGTCCCGGGCTTCGGTGTGCGTGATCAGGGCGTGGTCGAGGGCCCGGTCCCCTCCCTGCTCGTCGACGAGCGGGCGCCGGCGCAACTTCGGCGCGGCCGACTTGATCAGCGATCGCGCCTTGTCGGCGTTCGACAGCAGCACACGCACCACCACCTCGACCGTGACGTGGTCGTGATCAGGGTGCCAGCAGTCGTAGTCGGTGACCATCGCCACGGTTGCGTAGGGGATCTCCGCCTCGCGGGCCAACTTGGCCTCGGGCATGTTCGTCATGCCGATCACGTCGCAGCCCCACGAGCGGTAAAGGGTCGACTCGGAGAAGGTCGAGAACTGCGGTCCTTCCATCGTGAGATAGGTACCGCCGCGGGTGTAGGGCAAGGCAAGGTCGCGACACGCCTCGTCGAGAGCGTCGACCAGCCGCGCGCTGATCGGGTGCGCCATCGACACGTGGGCGACGCAGCCCCGGCCGAAGAAGCTCTTCTCCCGCGCGAAGGTGCGATCGATGAACTGGTCGACCAGGACGAAGTGACCGGGAGCGTATTCCTGCTTCAACGAACCGACCGCCGACACCGAGATGATGTCGGTGACGCCGGCGCGCTTCATCGCGTCGATGTTGGCGCGGTAGTTGATATCGGTCGGGCTGTGGCGATGGCCGCGGCCGTGGCGTGGCAGGAACACCAGCGGCTGGCCGTCAAGATCGCCGAACAGCAGTTGATCGGAAGGCTCGCCGAAGCTCGACGGCACCGTCCCCCAGCGCGTGTTTTCCAGCCCGTCGATCTGGTAGACGCCGCTGCCGCCGATCACGCCGATCAAGGCGTCCCGCTTACCATCCGCCATCGTCAATCTTCCGCCTTGCTGCCGTACGCACCACCTTCGACCACCTATAGCGCGGGCCGGCGGGGCAGCGAAAGGGCGGTGGCCTCCGGGGCGGGTGGACGCGGGGTCGGCGTAGCGCCCGGCACCGGCTCAAAGAGCAGGCGCCAGATCCACCCGATGGATCCGGATGGCGCGGACCACACGGCTACGGAGCGATCGGTTTACCATCTCTGTCAACGCCTTCTCGGCGCGGACGCGGTCCGGCACGTGGGCGGCGCGCGGGCCGAGCAGCGCAAGCGCCTCGGCGGCGGCTTGGGCGATATCCTCGGCGCGATTGTGAACGATGGCGGTGAACGATCCCCGGACCAGCAGCGATATGCGCGCCTCGACCCGCCAACGGCCGGCGGTCAGCGGCCGGCCGTGGAAGCCGACGATCGGCTGGTCGAAATCGATGCGCACGATCGAACGCTCATCCGCCTCCAGCCGTACCAGGAGGGCGAACAGCACGAGTCCGGCCGCGATCGCCACGCCGGCCGCGGCGGCGATGTCGCGGCCGTGGGTCGGTTCGCCAGCGCGCTGGCCAATCGCCGACGCTGCCTCAACCGCCGCCCAGCCAACGCCGAAGGTGAGGACCAGACTGCCGACGGCGAGCAAAAGCGCGCTGGTGTACCACAGGATGCGGTGGATCAGCGGGGATGCGGCCTCGAGCATTGACGACACCGACAAAGGGCTGCTGCTGCCCCTGAAACGGCCCGCTCACCCGCCGGTTCCCGGGTCTGCTACCGTGAAGCCGCGGGAAACTCGAAACCGTCGGAGAACACCCGCTCGCAGGCGGCCACCACCTGGCTGTCGTATCGCGTTCCGCTGCCCTCACGGATTTCGGCAAGGGCAGCGGCGCTTCCGAGCGCCGGCCGGTAGGGTCGATGGCTGCACATGGCCTCGACGACGTCGGCCACCCCCAGGATCATGGCCTCGCGCAGGATCGGCTCTCCGTTCCCGATCTTGGGATAGCCCGAGCCGTCGAGCCTCGCGTGGTGCTGCCGGATGATCTCC
>CAYNFA010000824.1:0-1960 GCA_964396345.1 uncultured Thalassobaculum sp. | reverse complement strand
CTATCGCCCCGCCAAGCCGTGATCCGCGAGCACCAGCACCATGGTCATCCGTCCCGCCTCGTCGCACAACGGCAGGCGCAGCGCCCGGTAGCGCCGGATCCTGCCATCGCGGTTGACGTAGGCCAGCTCGACGAATTGCGGCGCGGGCTCCGCCGACATCCGCGCCAGGTCGTCGTGCAGGGTCCGCGCGAAATCTTCCGGCCGCAGATCGAGGACGCGCACGCCTTTCAGGCCGCGGCCGTGGATGGTATCGGCGACGGTGCCGGCGAGGCGGTAGCTGAAATCCAGAGGCTGGCGGTCCACGTCGATCAGCAGCAGGTGCGGCAGCAGCGGCAATGGCAGGTCGAGCGGATCGATGTCGCTCCGACCGGGCGCCACCCGCCCACGACGGCGATCGCTCCAGTACTGCAGCAACGGCCCAAAGAACGCGAAGTCCTCGGCCTCCTGGTCGAGCGCGAGGTCGGTCCGCCGGACCGCCACCGCCTCGAAATCATCGTAGATTCTTGGTGTTGCGGACATCGTTCGGCGTTGCGCCGCCCCCCTGGGCTGAGTCCGCCGAGTGTCGTCCGTTAGGCGCCTCTCTGCAACCAATACGGACTGGCGCCATGCCGGTCCGTCAGGCGCCGTCGGCCGGCACCCCGGCCCCGATGTCGATGAAATGACGTTCGAACACGTGAAAGGTCTCGGTGTGGTCCAGGTCAGGCCAGGGGCCGAGGTCACGGTCGATGTTGGAGCCGACGAACACCATCTGCATTCCGGCGCGGTCGTCGCGGCGGAACGGGAACGACACCGCCTCGACCGCCATGGTCTTGCCGTTGGCGTAGCGGTTCTCGCCCAGCACGCGCATCCCGCAGGGGTGAGACGCCGGCACCATGAACCCGGCCAGGGCCGCCTCCCGGCGCTCCGGCTCGACCAGGTCGAGATAGTCGCGGCCCGTGGGATCGAAGCCGAAGCTCTTGACCATGCCGGTGCCCATCAGGCGGATGCGAACGACGCCCGGCTCCGACAGGTCGCAGATCATCATGTGCGGCAGCAGCGCCGGAACCGACAGCGGATCGAAGGCCGACCGGAGCGGGACCAGCCCGTCGCGTGGCAGGCTCCACCACAGGGACGACCACGCCCGGCTGCCATCGGCGATGAAGCAGCTGTCACGCACGGATCGACCCCGCCGCGCGCCGTCAGAGGAACGAGCGCTCGAGTTCGTCGAACCGTTCCGGCCGTTCCTGCCACATCGAGGTGGCGACGAACCGGGGGGCGTGCCGGATCTGACCGACCAGCAGCATGTCGACCGTGCGGCCGTCGGCCGCCAGCGGCAGGAACAGGCGCGCCACCTCGCGGGCCTCGGTGTCGTCGGCGCCCGGGTAGCGGTGGCGGCAGTACATCGGCCCACCCCGCGCCAGCACGGCGGCGTAGAGGTCCAGGATGTGCGCGCGGTAGGCGCCGCCCGGCAGCACCTCCCGCAGCGTCCTCCCGGTCGGGTCGATACCGGCGGCGATGACCGTCCCGACCAGCCGGTAGCGAAGCGTGCTGCCGCCGTCGAGCACGTCGATCAGCATGACGTGCGGCAACGCCGGCACCATCTCCTCAGGCGCCAATGCGGCGCGGGTCGGCAGCCGATCGCCGCGACGCTTACCCGACCAGTAGTCGTGGAGGCCGGCAAGCACCGGCTCCCGGATCAGCCCCAGTGGGGCCGTGGAACCGCACATCATACCATCCTGCGAAGCTAGCCGGGTTCAGTTCGCCCGACTCTCGCAGAATGCCCGCCTGGATTTAATTCGACGTTAACAGCGCCCGCGCTGTGTCGTTTGAGCGGAGTGTGGTTCCCGGCTGGCGCTGCGCTGGGCCGGGATGACGACAAGGTGGGGAGAGTGCTTGTTTCTTGCATGGACCCACTCCCTTTTGCCGTCACCCCGGAAGCCGTGGCGAAGCCGCGGCTATCCGGGGGCCACGGAGCGACGGC
>CAYNFA010000823.1:0-1961 GCA_964396345.1 uncultured Thalassobaculum sp. | reverse complement strand
GGTCGACCCGCCGATCGCGCCGTTGGTGACGATCGCGTTCTCGAAAGCCTGCTTGGTGAGGATCTTCGAGAGCCTCAAATCCTCGATCACCATCTCGACGGCGCGCCGGCCTGACAGGTGCGCCAGGACGTAGCGGCGCGAATCCACCGCCGGGATCGCGGCGTTGCCGGGCAGCGTCACGCCCAGCGATTCCGCCATCGAGGCCATGGTCGAGGCCGTGCCCATGGTCATACAGTGGCCGGCCGAGCGGGCGTTGTCGGCCTCGGCGCTCATGAACGCCTCGATCGACATCTCGCCGGCGCGCACCGCCTCGGAGAACTTCCAGACATGGGTGCCGGAGCCGATCTTCTCGCCCTTGTAGTAGCCGTTCAGCATCGGCCCGCCCGACACGCAGATCGTCGGCAGGTCGCAGCTTGCCGCCCCCATCAGCAGCGCCGGGGTGGTCTTGTCGCAGCCGACCAGCAGCACCACGCCGTCCATCGGCAAGCCGCGGATCGCTTCCTCGACGTCCATCGAGGCGAGGTTGCGGTAAAGCATCGCGGTCGGCCGCAACTGGCTCTCGGAGTTCGAGAAAACCGGGAACTCAAGCGGGAAGCCGCCGGCCTCGTAGATGCCGCGCTTGACGTGCTCCGCGATCTTGCGGAAATGCGCGTTGCAGGGGTTGAACTCGCTGAAGGTGTTGGCAATGCCGATTACCGGCCGGCCATCGAACAGATCCGCCGGGAAGCCCTGGTTCTTCATCCAGGAGCGATGGGCATAACCGTCCTTGTCCGCCTTGCCCCACCATTGCGAGGAGCGGCGCTTGCCCTTCATGGGATCGTGGCGGTCGGTCATGCTGGGTCTCCTCCGGAAGACGGTGGCCGTCAAGGCTTCGTGGCAAGATTTTGGCAACTGGTATATGAGCCTACGGCGCAGCCTGCCCCCGGCGCCAGGGGCGGTCAAGGCGCGGCGCGCCGCCGCCCGCATCGGCACGAGGACGGACCCATGCAATTTCAGCACGCCTACCCATGCGCAGGTTGACGTGGCGCCGGGGTATGCACTGCCCCACCTAAAGCGGCCACGACGAGCACGCCTGTTCCGGGCGGTGCGACGCGGCCGGTCGGATCATCCGAACCCAGACAAACCAAGGCAGCCTGTCCATGACCATTCTCATGCTCCTCGCCGGCCTCGTCATGCTTCTGGTCGGCGGCGAGGTCCTGGTGCGAGGCGCCAGCGCCATTGCCGAGCGGCTCGGCATGTCGAGCTTCGTGGTCGGCGTGGTGGTGGTCGGTTTCGGCACCTCGACCCCGGAGTTGGTGACCAGCGTCGAGGCCGCGCTGATCGGGTCGCCCGGGATCGCGGTCGGCAACATCGTCGGTTCCAACATCGCCAACATACTGCTGATCCTCGGCCTTGCCGCCGCGGTATCGCCGATCGCGGTGCAGCGCGCGACGCTGCGGCGCGATGGCATGGTCGCCCTGGTGGCCGCCATCGCCTGCCTGGGACTCGCTCTGATCGGCAGCATCGACCGGCTGACCGGGGCGCTGCTGGTCGCGGGCCTGGTCGCCTATCTTTACGTCACGATCCAGCATCCGACCTGCACGTCCGCCCCGGCCGAGGAAGACGCCGCCCCGCCGCCCCGCCTGTCGGTGGCGCTGGCGCTGTCGGTCGGCGGGCTGGCGGTGGTGATGCTGGGCGCCGACCTGCTGGTGACCTCGGCGATCGAGCTGGCGCGTCGTTCCGGGGTCTCCGAATCGGTGATCGGGCTGACCATCGTCGCCGTCGGCACCTCGCTGCCGGAGCTCGCGACCTCGATGGTCGCGGCCTACCGCAAGCAGGCCGATATCGCCTTCGGCAACATCCTCGGCAGCAACATCTACAACGTGCTGGGCATTCTCGGGGTCACCGCGCTCGTCAAGACAAAGACGATCCCGGCGGACATCGCCGATTCCGACGTCTGGATCATGGTCGCGGCGACCCTC
>CAYNFA010000822.1:0-1964 GCA_964396345.1 uncultured Thalassobaculum sp. | reverse complement strand
GCCGTTGTTCATGACGATATAGACCAGGTTGACGCCGCGACGCATGACGTGGGCGAACTGGCCGAGGCCGATCGAGGCGCTGTCGCCGTCGCCGGACACGCCCATGTAGATCAGCTCCCGGTTGGCGAGCGAGGCCCCGGTGAGGACGCTCGGCATCCGGCCGTGCACGGTGTTGAAGCCGTGGCTGTTGCCGAGGAAATAGGTCGGCGCCTTCGACGAGCAGCCGATGCCGGACAGCTTCGCGACCCGGTGCGGCTCGATCGCCAGTTCGTAGCAGGCCTGGACGATGGTGGCGCTGATCGAATCGTGGCCGCAGCCGGCGCACAGCGTCGAGATCCGCCCCTCGTAGTCGCGGCGGGTCAGGCCGACGCTGTTCTTCCGCAGGCTCGGGTGGTGCAGCTTCGGCTTGGTGATGTAGGTCATGACACGGCCCTCTCGAGCGGGACGATTTGGTACTGGGCGAGCCCGCCGCGGATCGCCCCGAGGATGAAGTTCGCCGTGATCGGCGTGCCGTCGTAGTGCAGGACCGCGACCAGGCGGGCGGGATCGATGCCGAGTTCGGTGGTCATCATGTTGCGCAACTGGCCGTCGCGGTTCTGCTCGACCACGAACACCGTGTCGTGGGCCAGGATGAAGTCGCGCACCGCGTCGGGGAACGGGAAGGCGCGCAACCGCATGGCGTCGACGTGCAGGCCGTCGGCCTCGAGCCGGTCGAGCGCCTCGGTCATCGACGGGCTGGTCGATCCGAAATACAGCACCCCGTAGCGGGTCGGCTTCGCGGCCGCGCGCACCGCCGGCTGCGGCACCAGCGCCTTGGCGGTGTCGAACTTGCGGAGCAGTCGCTCCATGTTCTCGATGTAGTCGGCGCCCTCCTCGGAGTAGCGGGCGTAGCGGTTCTTGGTGGTGCCGCGGGTGAAGAACGCGCCCTTGCTGGGGTGCGAGCCAGGGAGGGTGCGGTACGGGATGCCGTCCCCGTCGACGTCGAGCTAGCGCCCGAATTCCCGCCCGGCTTCCAAATCCTCGGCGGTCATGACCTTGCCGCGGTCCATGCGCCTTGTGTCGTCCCACTCGAACGGCCGGCACATCCGATGGTTCATGCCGATGTCGAGGTCGGTCATGACGAACACCGGAGTCTGCAGCCGGTCGGCCAGGTCGAGGGCGGCGGCCGAGAAGTCGAAGCACTCCTTCGGATCCTCGGGGAACAGCAGGACGTGCTTGGTGTCGCCGTTCGAGGCGTAGGCGCAGGCCAGCAGATCGGCCTGCTGGGTGCGGGTCGGCATCCCGGTCGACGGCCCGCCGCGCTGCACGTTGATGATGACGGCCGGGATCTCGGCGAAATAGGCAAGGCCGATGAATTCGGTCATCAGGCTGATGCCGGGCCCGGAGGTCGAGGTGAAGGCGCGGGCGCCGTTCCAGCCGGCGCCGATCACCATGCCGATCGACGCCAACTCGTCCTCGGCCTGGACGACGGCGTAGCGCGCCTCGCCGGTGTCGGGGTCGTGGCGGTAGCGCTTGCAATACGACGCGAACGCCTCGGCGAGCGAGGACGAGGGCGTGATCGGGTACCAGGCGCACACCGTGGCACCCCCGTAGACGCAGCCGAGTGCGGCGGCGGCGTTGCCCTCCACGAAAATCCTGTCGCCGACCTTGTCGCGCGCCGCAACCTTCAGGCCGCAGATTCCGGGCTCCAGGTTGTCGGCCGCCCACTCGCGCCCGAGGCGCAGCGCCTGGACGTTCGACTCGATGAGCGCTTCCTTGCCCTTGTACTGCTCGCCGAACAGCGTCTCGATGACCGCGGAGTCGATGTCGAGCAGCACCGACAGCGCCCCGACGTAGATGATGTTCTTGAACAGTTGGCGCTGGCGGGGGTCGGAATAGGTGGCGTTGCAGATCGCCGTCAGCGGCACGCCGATGGTGGTCAGGTCGTCGCGGAAGGCGTTCGGCGCCAGCGGCCGGGTCGAGTC
>CAYNFA010000821.1:0-1966 GCA_964396345.1 uncultured Thalassobaculum sp. | reverse complement strand
CAAGCTTCATGGTGATCGCGGTCAGGTTGCCGCCCTTGGCGCGGCGGGTGATCGAGCCGTCGCGGAAGTCGGCCCGGTGCAGGTTGGCGTTGCGCAGCCGGGCGCCGCGCAGGGTGGCGCCGCGCAGGTCGGCCCCGACCATCCGGGCACCCTCGAGGTTGGCCTCCGACAGGTTGGCGCCGAACATCGTGGCGCCGTCCAGCACGCAGTCGGACAGGTCGGCATCGGACAGGTTGGCGCCCGTGAGATCGGCGTCCTTCAGGTTGCCGCCGGTCAGCAGCATGCCGGACAGGTCGTGATGCACGAGCTGCGCGCGCAATCCCCCCGGTCGCCCCAGGAGAAAATCCTGATGCGTCTTCATGATCTCGCCCAACTCGATATGCGACAGCCGGCGCAGCTTGTTTGGTGCCCTTCCGGTCATGGCAGCCCCACACTCCCCCAACCGCCAGGGTGCGATAATACCGCCGATGTCGGATTCGGCCAACGAAACGTCGGGGTGGCGCGACCGACCGCTTGCGTGTCGACTTCACGGAATTCGGTTAGTATGAAAAGGGAGCGCCAGAGCAAAGAGGAGAGCGACGATGAAACACGTCTTCCTGCCTTTCGGCCTCGACGGCGTGGACCAGGCACCGCTGGAGGTCGCGGCGCACTTGGCAGAGCATTACGACGGCCGCGTGGTGGCGATGTTCTACCCGCGCCCCGTCGAAAGTCCGCTGGTCGACCCGATGGGCGTCGGCATCATTGATTACGCCGACCAGGGCCCCGACCTGGCGCGTGAGGCCGAGACCGCTCTCGCCTCGATGCGCGCGCGGATCCAGGGGCTGGGGGCCGGCGCCAAGCGCATCGTGCTCCACGATCAACCGCTCAAGGCGCGGTTCGGCATCGGCGAGCAGGCCCGACTGTTCGACCTGACGTTGGTCGGCAAGGCCGAGGAGACCGACTGGCGAGCGGTGTTTGAGACCGCGCTGTTCGAAGGTGGCCGCTCGGTCATGCTGGTGCCCACCGGCTGGACCCGGCCAGCCGGCGACATCGTCGGGGTAGCCTGGAACCGCAGCACAGAGACCGCCCGACTGATCGGGCAGACACTCCCGGTGCTGCGCGCGGCCAAGCGCGCCGTGGTGATCGAGATCGAAGGCTGGGCTATGCCCGGCCCGGATGGCGCCGCCCTGGTCAATTACCTGAAGCTGCACGGCGTCGCCGCCGAATTGGTCCAGGCGCCCCGGTCGATGCGAGGCCCAGGGCTGGACGTGCTGGACCAAGCCGAGGCGGCTGGCATCGACCTGCTGCTGAAGGGCGCCTACACCCAGAGCCGGCTGAGGCAGATGATCTTCGGCGGCGCCACCAGCGACATCATTGCCGACGCCACCATGCCGGTTGTGTTCGCGCACTGACGACGGAGAGCCTGATGAGCGACAACGTGTTCGGTACCGACGGTACGGGCGCCCCGAAACCCGCCGCCAACCGCCCGCCGGCACGCGTCCGGCCGGCAGGCACTGCCCCGGCCCCGACGGTGGCGGCGAAGCCGGCGCCGGCCGGCAAGGCCAAACCCGCAGCCCCGACTCCGGCGGCGACCACCCCGGCTGCCTCTGCCCCGGCGACGACCGCCGAAACCCCGCGCGACGACATGACGCGCGTGCTCGGGCAGATCGTCACCCTGCTCGGCCAGTCGGCCGGGCACCGTCACGTGTTCGTCTCCGACCTCGAGTGGCTGGTGCTGCCGGCGCTTATGGCCCGTCAGGCCCGGGTGTGGCGTCGGCAGACAGAGAACGGCGCCGTGCCGGTCATGTACGCCTCCTGGGCGCTGGTCGACGCCGAGGTCGAGGCCCGGCTCCGCCAGGGTCAGATGCGCCTGAAGCCGAATGAGTGGCGCTGCGGCGACCGCGCCTGGCTGGTCGATTTGGTGGCGCCGTTCGGCGGCTCCGATGCGGCGCTTGCGGAACTGGCCGACCAAGTCTTTCCCGGCAAG
>CAYNFA010000820.1:0-1966 GCA_964396345.1 uncultured Thalassobaculum sp. | reverse complement strand
GTGCCCGTCTCGCCGGCGGCTGCACCAGCGGTCACGGATTGTCTGGCGTGGCGCAGCTCGCCGTCAGCTCGACGGTCGCCGTGGCGGCGATGTTCACCGGCGGCATCGTGACGGCGCTGCTGCTGCGCCGGGTCTGATCCGACGTCGACAAAGGAACCAGGCGATGTCGCTCGCGCACTACATCCTGATCGGCCTGACGATGGGCGTGGTCTTCGGGTTCGCGCTCGAGAAGTCACGCGTGTTCGAACCTGGAATCATCGTGGGGCAGATGCAGCTCCGCAACTTCATCATGCTGAAGGTCTTCCTGACCGCGGTCGCGACCGGGGCGGTGGTTCTCGCGGTGATGCACGGTTTCGGATTCGTGAAGCTCGCCCCGAAACCGACGCTTTACGGCGCCGACATCATCGGCGGACTGGTGCTTGGCGCCGGGATCGCCCTTGCCGGGGCCTGTCCAGGCACCGTGATGGCGCAGGTCGGCGTCGGCTACCGCGACGCTCTGGTGACACTGCTCGGGGGAATCGGCGGCGCGATCGCCTATGGTTACGCCGAGCCGACCCTGAAGCCGATGCTGCTGACCGACGGCCCCGGCAAGATCACCTTCGCCGATCTCGCTGGCGCGCCTTACTGGATTCTCGCCCTCGGTCTGGCGGCCACGCTGGTGGCTATCCTGTACGGGTTGGAGACATGGCGACCGTGGAAGAGCGAAGTCGGGCGTGACGTCGACGGCCTCACCGACCGCTAGCGCCGCGACCGCCCGACCGGCATGAACGCCCGTGCCCTCCTCCGGCCCGCCCTGATCCTTGCGTTCGCCGGGTTGTGGGCGGTGCTCGCGCTGGCACCTGTCGACCGGGAGGCTTGGCTGCTGGAGAATCTCCTGGTTCTGGCGCTCGCGGTGGCGCTCATGGCGACCCGACGGCGGCTGGTGTTTTCGGGCGCTGCCGACCTGCAGATCTTCGTCTTCCTGTGCCTGCACGCCGTCGGCGCGCACTATACCTACTCGCTGGTACCCTACGACCAATGGTTCGAGCCTCTGGCCGGGATCGCGCTCGGCGACCGGCTCGGGCTGGAGCGCAACCACTACGACCGAGTGGTCCACTTGGCCTACGGCCTGCTTCTGACCGGCCCCGCGCGCGAGGCTATGGCCCAGGCTGCGGGGGTCGCGGGTGCCTGGCGTCACATCTTCGCGGTCATGATCATGGTCAGCCTTTCGGCCGGCTACGAGGTCATCGAGTGGGGCGCCGCGATGGTGTTCGGCGGCGACATTGGCGTCGCCTATGTCGGCGCCCAGGGCGATCCCTGGGACGCGCAGAAGGACATGGCGCTCGCCACCCTGGGCAGCCTGGTCGCGACGGCGATTGCCGTGCTTTCCCGGGGACCGGTCCAACCGGAGCCGGCTCGGATCGCACGCTAGCCTGGAGCGGCGGCCGTATTCCGGAAGGCGCGCGTCAGGGAAGCCGCTCGGCGTGCCCGACCGCAATGTCGAGGTACTCGCGGGCACGACCGCGCCAGTGGGCACGGTCGCGGCACGCCGGCGCGTCGAGATGCCAGATCGCCAGCATGGCGCGGCGCAGCGCCCGGCAGCCCTTGTAGAACGCCACGAGATCCGCCGGCGGACAGTCGCCCGTCCGCTCTCCATACCCCTCCAGCAGCCACGCTTCGACATGCGTCAGGCCCAACCGGTCGCATTCCATCGCCAGATAGCCAAGCTCATCGACCGGATCGATCAGTCG
The DNA here is from genome assembly GCA_964396345.1 of uncultured Thalassobaculum sp. Taxonomy (GTDB): domain Bacteria; phylum Pseudomonadota; class Alphaproteobacteria; order Thalassobaculales; family Thalassobaculaceae; genus Thalassobaculum_A. The sequence continues at coordinate 236 of CAYNFA010000820.1, read as the reverse complement.
GAGGTCGCGGTCGAACTCCAGGCAGTCGGTGACGACAAGCTCAGGCTCCAGGTAGACGTGTTCCGGCCTCAAGTCGCCGTGTCCCTCGACGATCCGTCCGGCCCGGACGCGCTCGTCAAGCCGCCGCCCGTCGACATCGACATAGCGGGACAGGCGCGCGACGGCCCGGTGCACGAGGTCGCCCGGCAGGCCCAGTTCCGAGCGCTGAAGCTCGCCGGCGGTGTAGGCAAGAGACA
>CAYNFA010000819.1:0-1968 GCA_964396345.1 uncultured Thalassobaculum sp. | reverse complement strand
CGCCGTCGCGCGACATCCTGGAGGGCGTCGCGGGGCTCAAAGGGGACTTGACCGCTTTTGGCGAATCGGTCGCCGCGGTCGGAAAAGCTGCAGCCTTAACAACACCACCGGACGCGGAGCGGGAGTTTAACCGCCTCTTCATCGGCGTCGAGCGGGGCGAACTGGTACCTTACGCGTCCTACTACCGTTCCGGCTTCCTGCAGGATCGGGCGCTGCTCCAGGTGCGGGCCGCGATGACCCGGCTTGGCATTGAGCGTGCGCCGGAGGTCACCGAGCCGGAGGACCACGTCGCGGCTCTGCTGGAGATCATGGGCGGCCTGATCGACGGCAGCCTGATCGGCCCGGTGCCAGAACAGGATCAGAAGAACTTCTTCGACGAGCATCTGGCCCCGTGGACGCCGCGCTTCTTCGACGATCTCCGGGACGCTGCCTCGAGCCGGCTCTACCACCCGGTGGGCATTCTGGGGCGGCAGTTCCTGGAGATCGAGAGCATCGCCTTCGCGATCGGCGAGACCGAGTTCACGCAAGCGGGACGGGCGCACAGGAGGAATGGGTCATGAACAGCGACGAGATCGACGGAGGCCGTCGGCGCGTCCTCAAACTGGTCGGGGTCGGCGGCACCGCGGCGGCGGCGATGGCCACTGCCGTCGCTACCGAAGCGTACCAGTCGCCCGAGGAGCAGCTGAAGTCCCGATACCGAATAAACGACCATATCGAGCGCTACTACTTCCTGAATCGCCTGTGAGGAGGGTCCAGCGGTGCTGACCAAGCGCAAGGCGGCGAGCGCGCCGCGTCAAAGCTTCAGCCACCACTCGTCCTTCGGAGGCACCTCGGTTAGCGGAAGGACACCACTGGATCGGCGAGCTTTCCTGAGGAACTCGGGCGTGGCGGCCGGCAGCCTGGCGGTACTCGGGTCCTTGGCCCCTGGATTGGTGCGGAAAGCCCGCGCCGGCCCCCTGGCGCCCAACGAGCAGAAGATCCTCCGCAAGAACGTCTGCACCCATTGCTCAGTTGGCTGCACGGTGGTCGCGGAAGTGCAGGACGGGGTCTGGGTCCAGCAGGAGCCAGGGTGGGACAGCCCGATCAGCCAGGGCACCCACTGCGCCAAGGGCGCGTCGATCCGCGAGATCGTCAAGGGGGAGCGCCGCATCAAGTATCCCCTGAAGCTGGTCGACGGCGAGTGGAACCGGATCAGTTGGGACCAAGCGATCGACGAGATCGGCGAGTCGTTGCTGGCGATCCGCCGCGAGCATGGACCTGACAGCGTGTTCTGGCTCGGGTCGGCGAAATTCACCAACGAGAACGCCTACCTGATGCGCAAGCTCGCCGCGTTCTGGGGCACCAACAACGTCGACCACCAGGCGCGCATCTGCCATTCGACCACCGTTGCCGGGGTGGGCAACACCTGGGGCTACGGCGCGATGACCAACTCCTACAACGACATCCAGCTGTCGAAGTGCCTGGTCATCATCGGCGGCAATCCGGCCGAGGCGCACCCAGTCGCGATGCAGCACATGCTGCGGGCCAAGGAGCACAACCGCGCGCCCTGGATCGTGATCGATCCCCGCTTCACCCGCACAGCCGCGCACGCGACGGACTACGTGCGGATCCGCCCCGGCACCGACATACCGGTCGTGTGGGGCATCCTCTGGCACATCTTCGAGAACGGCTGGGAGGACCGGCAATACATTTCCGAGCGCGTGTACGGCATGGATGCTGTACGCGCCGAGGTGGCAAAATGGACGCCCGACCTCGTCGAGCGCGTCTCCGGAGCCCCTGGAGAGCAGTTGTACCGGGTTGCCGAGGCGATGGCGAAGAACCGTCCTAGCACTCTGATCTGGTGCATGGGGGCCACGCAGAAGTCCGTCGGGACGGCGAACGTGCGCGCCTTCTCGATCCTGCAACTGGCGCTCGGCAACATCGGCGTGGCCGGCGGCGGCGCGAACATCTATCGCGGCCACAGCAACG
>CAYNFA010000818.1:0-1972 GCA_964396345.1 uncultured Thalassobaculum sp. | reverse complement strand
GATCGGAACGTCGCGGGGAGGGGAGGACCCCGTCGATAGCCCGACCGGTGCCGGTGTGGCAAGCCGGCCGGGTGTTGGCCCTCAGTCCGGTCCCGGCCTTGCCTTCGGGCGGTTGTTGGAACGCTCCCAGGCGTCGGCGGTCGCGAGCATCCGCTTGAAGGCCTCGCCGTTCTTCAGGAGATCGGCCTTGAGGCCGGGCTCGATGGACTTCGGGTCGTCATAGTCGTCCACCGGCATCTTGCCGGCCCGTACCACGCCGAGCACCGCGTCGATCGCCGAGGCGGCGTGATACGGGGTCTGCAGCAGGGTCAGCTTGTTCATCTTCCGGTGCCCCTCGGGCATGTGGCAGACCGTACAGTCTGCGTCCCGGAAATTGATCGCCATCTTGCGATAGGCGTCGTCCAGGGGGACCAGGCTGGGATTGTCGGAGCTGTAGATTTCCGAGAACAGCGCCACCAACGGCTGTGCCTGGCCACTGTCGTCCCGCCACATCCACTCGCCAAGGAAGGTCGGGCGCTCAACCGGCTTGTACTCGCCCCGGTTCTCGTCGGAGCCGATGTCGGCACGGTAGGCGAACACCACCTTGCCGGCGTCGTCGATCCGGAAACGCATTTCGTTCGAGTTCTCGTATGCCTTCCACTTCGCTTCGGCATGCCAGAACGGGTAGGGGTAGCGGCCCGCCGGCATGGCGTTGCGGAAATACGCCTGCACGCCGATCGTGGTCAGCCCGTCGGGCGCCTTCTGGACGCGGTACTGGCCGGTGTACATGTACATCGACATGTACATGTCCTGGTACAGGTCGCCGCGGAACACCGAGGTCTTCTTGTCCTTCAGCCAGGTCTTGGTCGGCTGCTGGCCGCCGAACAGGATGTAGTCGTTCCGCATCACCGCCTCGATCCCGGTGCCGATGTTCCGACGACAGGCCTCGTGCGCCTCGACGTCGCCGGGGTTCGCCATCGGGCACGACTTGGCGAGCGAGGCGGCGAGTTCGGCGGCGAATTTGCTGGCGTCGAAGGTCGTCTGCGCCCCGCCGGTGTCGGGGGCGAGGCCGATCAGGGCGGCCGCCGCGATGGCGATCCCGGTGCTGCGCCAGCCGTGCGGCAGCATCGAGCGCAGCACGCCGTCCTTGCGGATCATCGAGTGGTAGACGATCGCCGCCCCCGCGTGCACCACGAGCAGCGCCAGCAGGCTGTACACCACCACCCGCTTCCACCCGTAGATCGTCATCGCCAGTTCGCGATCGTAATAGAAGACGGCGGGTAGCTCGATCGCCATGATCCCGAACGGGTGCACGTCGATCGCCTTGGCATCGAGGTAGAGCCAGCCCAGAACCGGTGCCGTCAGCAGCAGCCCGTAGATCGCGATGTGCGCGCCCTTGGCGGCGAGCCTCAGCGGCAATGGCTCGTCCGGTTCCGGCCGGCGGGACCGGCCGAGCGATACCCGCCAGATCACCCGCAGCACGACAAGGCTGAAGACCACGAAGCCGAGCCCCTTGTGAAGGTCGATCGAGCCCTTGATCACGCCGGGGAAGATGGCCAGCAGGAACATCGACAGCACCAGAACGACCGTGATCCAGTGAAAGGCTATGCTGGTCGAATCGTAGCTGGCGCCGGCCGCCGACGCGGATCGTGTCTGCAAGGTTTCCTCCATCCCTGGTGCTCCGGAAAGGGTCCGAAGTCACTCGCTCGGCCACTAGTTGGACGCGGAAACCGTTTCTAGGCAATAGGTTTGCGATGGTCGTGCGAGCGGATAGGCGTACCGGGCGGATCCTTCAGATCGGCAGGTCCGGGGTCCGGCCGCTACTCTCGAGTTCCCAGGAGGCCGACCAGGCGCCGTCCCGCCGCTCCAGGACCAGGTAGTTCCGCTCGGCGGCGTAGATCCAGCGGCGGCCGGGGAGCGGGCGCAAGCTGATCGGGCGGTCGGGCAGGGGAGCCTCGCCCTGGCGCGGCAGCACGCGGAGGTCCACCAGACG
>CAYNFA010000817.1:0-1974 GCA_964396345.1 uncultured Thalassobaculum sp. | reverse complement strand
GATCCGTTCGGCCGGGCCGCAGCCATGGGCCGCCCAAGCGCCCTCTCATGCCCTTTTGGAGTTGCGCCCTGTCGATACGTCCCCCTTGGCCCGCGACCGGCGCGACCCTAGCTTAGCGCTCCCGCTACCAAGGACGGCCTCTGCGGCCGCAACCCGATGACCGACAAGCCGATCTACCCGCCGATCTGGATTCTGATCGCAGCCACGGCGACCGGTCCGCTCGCGCTCAACATCTTCGTTCCGTCGATGCCCGGGCTGGTCCGGGTGTTCGACACTGATTACGCCACCATCCAGCTGACCCTGACGCTTTACCTGGTGGGAGTGGCGCTGGCGCAACTCGCCTACGGTCCGTTGTCCGATCGGTTCGGGCGGCGCCCCGCGCTGCTGTGGGGTCTGGCGATCTACGCCGTCGCGAGCCTGATGTGTGCCATGGCATGGTCGATCGAAGCGTTGATCGTCGGGCGCATCCTGCAGGCGGTTGGCGGCTGCGCCGGCATGGTTCTCGGCCGAGCGATCGTGCGCGACGTGTTCGACCGCGATAGGGCCGCTGGCGCCATTGCCCTGATCACCATGGCGATGGCGGTGGCCCCCGCGATCGCCCCGACCATCGGCGGGTTGCTGGAGGCCGAGTTCGGCTGGCACACTACCTTCCTGGTACCGGCTGTGATGGGTGTGGTCGTGCTGTTCGGCGCCGCCCGCGGCCTGAACGAAACCAACCTGACCCCGATCCCGCGGATCGACGTCGTCGATATGCTTCGCAGCTACGGCGAACTCCTGCGCTCGCGCGCCTTCATCGGCTACGCCGGCAACACCGCCATGTCGGTCGGCGCGTTCTTCGCCTTCCTGGCGGGCGGCCCGTACGTCGTGATCGAGATCCTCCACAAGCACCCGAGTGAGTACGGCTTCTATTTTGTGCTGATCTCGGGTGGCTACATGACCGGGAATTTCGCCGCCAGCCGGTTGTCGGCGCGCCTCGGCCTCGACCGGATGATTCCGGTGGGCGTGGCGATCTCGACTGTCGGCGCGGTGGTCGGCGTCGCCGTCCTGTTCGCCGGCATCGTTACATCCGCCAGCGTCTTCCTTCCGATGATGGTGGTGGCGATCGGCAACGGCCTCAGTCAGCCGAACGGCATCGCCGGCGCCGTAAGCGTGAACCCGCGGATCGCCGGTGCCGCCTCTGGTCTTCTGGGCTTCGGTCAGATGGCGTGCGGGGCGGTGTTCACCATCGTCGTGGGGATCCTGCAGAACCAAACCGACCACCGCGCCATGGCCGGGATGATCCTGTTCGCCTGCGTCGGCTCGTTCCTGTTCTACCTGCTGGCGCGCCCCAGAAACGGGACCGCCGCGTGACCCCGTCGTTTCATCGCGTGGCGCGACGACGGCGCCCTCGAGGCGTCCCGGGTCGTGCCGTGATCCGACCCGTCAGCCGCGCCGGAAAAGCTGGGCGATCCGATCAATGCCGGCGTCGATGACGTCCGCCACCGCGAGCGCGACCGGTACCAGGATCGCCGACTGCAGCAACGTCAGGCCCGCGCCGGGACTGCAAACGGTCCTGACGGTGTCGACGGAAGGGCGCATGGGAGTCTCTCGATCCGACCGACGGTTGGAGCGTGTATGTAGAGCCTCATGGCGACCAGATACAGCCAGCGGCCAACATCCATCCCACGCTGAGGATGCGAGTGACCGTTATTGCTAAGAGCTCTATTTCGGCCTCGACGCCACCGTTCATAACCGGAAACAGGTGGCGACCCCTACGGGATTCGAACCCGTGTTGCCGCCGTGAGAGGGCGGTGTCCTAGGCCTCTAGACGAAGGGGTCGTCGAAGAGAGGCGTGAAATAGCAAGCCTCCCCGACGAATGCAAGAGCCTGTCGAACCGTTGCTGCGCGGGTCACACGATCAGGACGTCGGGGCTCACCAGGCTCGTCGTCGCGTAGTTCTGCAGGGTGATGCTGTTGCCGCCCCCGAGGTCGATC
>CAYNFA010000816.1:0-1976 GCA_964396345.1 uncultured Thalassobaculum sp. | reverse complement strand
GAGGGCGCCGTCGACCAGCGCCTTGAGCGCCTCGGGATCGAGGTTGGAGCCGGTGACGGCAATGCCGCCCAATTCCTCGCCGGCGCCTCGCCCCTGCCGGAGGACGACAGGATGGCGACCTGCTAGCCGTCGCCCGCAAGCTTGCGGGCGATTCCGGCGCCCATGCCAGAGCCGGCGGCGGTCAGTACCGCGACACGGGTGTCGGCCATCAGTGGATCTCCGGCTCCGGCGTCGGCCGGGTGCCCATCAGCACGTCGAAGTCGCAGCCCTTGTCGGCCTGGGTGATGTGGTCGGCGTAGATCGCGCCGAAGCCGCGCTCGAAGCGGCGCGCCGGCGGGACCCAGGCGGCGCGGCGGGCGTTCAGTTCGGCATCGGACACGTCGAGGTGCAATCGGCGGCCGTCGACGTCGAGCTCGATGATGTCGCCGTCCCGCACCAGCGCCAGCGGCCCGCCGACCCAGCTCTCGGGGGCCACGTGCAGGACGCAGGTGCCGTAGCTGGTGCCGCTCATCCGGGCGTCGGAAATCCGCACCATGTCGCGCACGCCCTGCTGCAGGATCTTCTTGGGGATCGGCAGCATGCCCCATTCCGGCATCCCGGGTCCGCCCTGCGGGCCGGCGTTCTTGAGGACGATCACCGAGTCCGCGGTGACCTCCAGATCAGGGTCGTCGATGCGCGCCGCCATGTCGTTGTAGTCGGCGAACACCACCGCCGGGCCGCGGTGCTTCAGCAGCTTGGGATCGCAGGCGGTCTGCTTGATGACGGCCCCGTCGGGCGCCAGGTTGCCGCGCAGCACCACCAGCCCGCCCTCCCGGCTGAGCGGGTTGGCGTGGCGGCGGATCACTTCCTCGTTGTGGACGTCGGCGCGGGCGATGTCCTCGCCGAGGGTCTTGCCGCTGACCGTCACGGCGTCGAGGTGCAGCAACCCCTTCAACTCGCCGAGCAGCGCCGGCAGGCCGCCGGCGTAGTAAAAATCCTCCATCAGGAACCGGCCGGACGGCCGAATGTCGGCCAGCCACGGGGTCTTGCGCGACAGCGAGTCGAAGCGCTCCAGGTCGATCGGCACGCCGAGGCGGCCGGCCATCGCCATCAGGTGGATCACCGCGTTGGTCGAGCCGCCGAGCGCCATCACGGTCATGATCGCGTTCTCGAACGCCTTCTCGGTCATCACGTCGGACGGCTTCTGGTCGTCCCACACCATCTCGACGATGCGGCGGCCGGACTGGCTAGCCATGCGGGAGTGGTTGGAGTCGGCGGCCGGAATCGCGCTCGACCCTGGCAGCGACATCCCGAGCGCCTCGACCGCGCTCATCATGGTGGCGGCGGTGCCCATGGTCATGCAGGTGCCGGGGGTGCGGGCGATGCCGTCCTCGATCTCCTCCCAGTCCTTGCGGGTGATGTTGCCGACCTTCAACTCGGCCCAGTACTTCCAGGTGTCGGAACCGCTGCCAAGACTCTTGCCGCGCCAGTTGCCGCGCAGCATCGGCCCGGCCGGCACGAAGATCGCCGGCAGATTCATGCTGGCGGCACCCATCAGGAGGGCCGGCGTGGTCTTGTCGCAGCCCCCCATCAGCACCGCGCCGTCGGCCGGGTAGGAGCGCAGCAGCTCCTCGGCCTCGAGCGCCAGAAGGTTGCGGTACAGCATGGTCGTCGGCTTCTGGAACGGCTCGCTCAGCGAGATCGCCGGCAGCTCGACCGGAAACCCGCCGGCCTGCCAGATGCCGCGCTTGACCTCCTCGGCGCGGGCCTTGAAATGGGTGTGGCACGGGTTGATCTCGGACCAGGTGTTGATCACCGCGATCACCGGCTTGCCGGTCCAGTCGGCACGGTCGTAGCCCATCTGCAAGGTGCGCGAGCGATGACCGAACGAGCGCAGGTCGTCGGCGCCGTACCAGCGGTGGCTGCGCAGATCCTCGTAGCGCTTGCGCGCCATGGCGTTCCTCCCGGGATACCGTCTCTTGATGGGAGCGCGACCG
>CAYNFA010000815.1:0-1982 GCA_964396345.1 uncultured Thalassobaculum sp. | reverse complement strand
CCCCTGCTCCTCGCACGCGGCCAGCCCGAGGGCACCGCCGAGCACCAGGGCAGCGAGCAAGGCTCGAAGTCCGCTCATCGTGCTTTTCCTTCCAGATCCGACCCAAGTCTTGGGTTCGCTTAGACTGGGTTCGTCTTAGAAACGTGTGTTCCGTGCTGAAGTTCCCAGGGGTTCTTCAAGATTCCAGCTGCGAAAAGCCCGACCGAGACCGGTCCGCCGCCGCCTCGATGGCGGCGCGGTCGATCTCCGGCACATGGGTGGCGGCGTCGCGGGCAATCCGATCCAGATGCTCCAGGAACAGCGGCGCCGTAGCATGGCCGGCCGCCGCCGGCGCCAGCCTTCCGAGGTTTTCGATCAGGCGCAGCGCGAAGGTGGTGTTGGCGGTGCCGTTGCGGCGCAGCGTCGACAACACCACGTCGGCCATCCGCGCGATGTCGACCGAGCGGGTCCGTAACAGCAACCGCCCGTCGCGATCGTGCACGCGAAGCCGCGGGAGGCGTTCGCGCAGCGCGTGGACCAGCGCGTCGTTCAGGTGATCGGCGCAGGTCAGCGCCGTGTAGACGTCGTTGATGCCGGGTGACAGCGCCCGGCAGGCGATCTCCACCAGCAGGTGAACCAGGAACATCGGATCGTCGGCCTCGGTGCGCACCGAACCGACGGAAACCGCCTCGCGCACCCTCGCGGGCAGCTCGGCCTCGCCGAGTTGCCCACCGACCAGGGTGGCGATCGGGTCGATCTCGGACACGTGGTCGCCCTGGGCAACCCGCATATCGACGGCCATCCCGTGGACGCGGGCCAGAGCCGCCAGGGCGTCGCAATCGATGGACTCGACATAGCCGGCGAACCCGGCCTGGACCGTTCGGCGCGGCGCCCCATCCGGAAAGTTTTCCTCGTGCTCCCAGTCGGCGTCGGATTCGCTTTGTCGGAGGTCACGCGCCCGGACCGCAGATTCGGTGATCCGCGTCCGCAGCACTGTCGCTATGCCCGCAACCGCCTGGTCGATCTGCAGGGAGCGGGCGAGATCGTTGAAGGCGTACATCAGCCATCCGACGGCGACGATCGAGATCAGGACCATCAGGCTGACCGACAGCGCTGGCACCCCGAACAAGCCGTTGCCGACCGTCGACAGCACCACGATGCCGTAGATGAAGGCCCCGACGAACAGCCCCATGGTGACCTGGATCACCCGGTTCTGCATGTAGCGCTCGAGCAGCCTCGCGCCCAAATTGCCCGCGGCCACCGTCAGGGTCACCAGGGTCAGCGAGAACACCAGACTGACGACCGTGACCATGGCACCGGTCAACGTCGACAGCAGTTCGCGCGCCGCGTTTTCCTCGATCGCGAACGGCACCCCGAACGGTCGGAGCGCGTCCGACACGCCAGCCTGGTCGAGCCAAAGGCTGACGCCGGCCAGCAGGAACGCGCCAACCGCCATCCCGCCCGGTACGAACCAGAAACTGGCCCTCAACCTGTAGAGCAGATAGGTAAGCCGGCCCCAGTTCGTCACGGCCGGACAGCCGGCAGGGGCATCGAGCGGGTCAGTCGGAAGCGTCCTCGATGGACCGTGCGGCGTCGTTCACACCCTCGTCGATCGCCTCGCCGGTGTACTCGGCCGGAGCGCCCGTCGAAGCCCCGGCGCAGGAAGCAAGCCCGAGGGATCCGCCGAGCATCACTACGAACATCAGCGGTCGCCGCGACGTCATCGCAGATCTCCATGATCGACCCCGTCGTTTTCCCTGCTTCAAGCTCATGCAACCACTCGATATACCGCGAGGTTCCCCGTTCGAGAACGCGTCGATACCGAACCTTTTGCCGCGGGCGGGACGCGCAGCGGCGGCAAGCGGAGGCAATCCGATGGCCCGATCATCGAACACCCGGCGGACAGGCCCGGTCGCCGTCCTCACCCTTTCAGCGCTCGTGCTTGCCGGGTGCGTCGGCATCGGCGAGATGGAGGTGGCACGGGCAATGCCGGCGGAGGAACT
>CAYNFA010000814.1:0-1990 GCA_964396345.1 uncultured Thalassobaculum sp. | reverse complement strand
GCCTGCGCCGCCGCCGACCGCACCGGCCACGCGATCCTGCACACCCTGTACCAGCAGTCGCTGCGCAACCACGCCGAGTTCTTCGTCGAATACTTCGCGCTCGACCTGATCATGGATGACGACGGTGCCTGCGTCGGCGTGATGGCGTTGTGCCTGGAGGACGGCACCATCCACCGGTTCCGCGCCCACAAGACCGTGCTGGCGACCGGCGGCTACGGCCGCGCCTACTTCTCCTGCACCTCGGCCCACACCTGCACCGGCGATGGCAACGCCATGGTGCTGCGCGCCGGCCTGCCGCTTCAGGACATGGAATTCGTGCAGTTCCACCCGACCGGCATCTACGGCGCCGGCTGCCTGATCACCGAGGGAGCGCGCGGCGAGGGTGGCTATCTGACGAATTCCGAGGGCGAGCGCTTCATGGAGCGGTACGCGCCGACCGCCAAGGACCTCGCGTCGCGGGACGTGGTCAGCCGGGCGATGACGATCGAAATCAACGAGGGGCGCGGCGTCGGTCCGAACAAGGACCACATCATGCTGCACCTGGAGCATCTCGACCCGCAGGTCCTGAACCACCGGCTGCCGGGCATCTCCGAAACCGCCAAGATCTTCGCCGGCGCCGAGGTCACCAAGGAGCCGATCCCGGTGCTGCCGACCGTGCACTACAACATGGGCGGCATCCCGACGAATTATCATGGCGAGGTGCTGCGGCCGACCGCCGACGATCCGGACCGGGTGGTCCCGGGGCTGATGGCGATCGGCGAGGCGGCCTGCGTGTCAGTGCACGGCGCCAACCGGCTCGGCACCAATTCGCTGCTCGACATCGTGGTGTTCGGCCGCGCCGCCGCCCACCGCGCCGCCGAGACCGTGCGGCCGGGCGAGAGCCACAAGCCGATGCCGTCGGACGCCGGTGAGCACGCCATCGCCCGCCTCGACCGCATGCGCATGGCCAAGGGCGACCGCATGGCTGGCGCCATCCGCCTCGACATGCAGCGCACCATGCAGACCCACGCCGCGGTGTTCCGCTCCGACGAGCTCATGCAGGACGGCCTCAAGAAGATTCACCAGGTCGCCGACAGCATGGCCGACGTCGGCCTGAACGACCGGTCGCTGATCTGGAACTCGGATCTGGTCGAGGCGCTGGAGCTGGAGAACCTCGTCAGTCAGGCGATCGTCACCCTGACTTCAGCGGCGCTGCGCAAGGAGAGCCGCGGGGCGCACGCCCACGAGGACTTCCCGGACCGCGACGACGCCAACTGGATGAAGCACACCGCCATGTGGCTGGACGAGAAGAACCAGCACCGGGTGCTCTACCGCGACGTCCACTTGAACACGCTCTCGAACGAGGTGGAGAGCATTCCGCCGGTCGCCCGCGTCTACTGACCCGCCGACCGCGCAGCGCACCGCAAGCCGAGGAACATCGATGGCCGAGTTCACCCTGCCGACCAACTCCAAGGTCAAGATCGGCGACACCTACAAGGCGCCGAGCGATGCCAAGCGGATCAAAAGCTTCAAGATCTACCGCTGGGATCCGGACAAGGGCGGCAACCCGCGGCTCGACACCTACGAGATCGACCTGGACGACTGCGCGCCGATGGTCCTGGACGCGCTGAACAAGATCAAGAACGAGGTCGACACCACCCTGACCTTCCGGCGCTCCTGCCGCGAGGGCATCTGCGGGTCGTGCGCGATGAACATCGACGGCACCAACACGCTGGCCTGCCTGAAGCCGATCGATGAAGTCGAGGGCGACGTTCGCATCTACCCGTTGCCGCACATGCCGGTGATCAAGGACCTGGTCCCAGACCTGTCGGTGCCCTTCGCCCAGCTTGCCTCGGTGGAGCCGTGGCTGAAGACCGAGACCCCGCCGTCGCCGATCCGCGAGCGGCTGCAGAGCCCGGATGAGCGTGCCAGGCTCGACGGCCTGTGGGAGTGCATCCTGTGCTTCTGCTGCACGACATCGTGCCCGAGCTACTGGTGGAACGGCGACCGC
>CAYNFA010000813.1:0-2000 GCA_964396345.1 uncultured Thalassobaculum sp. | reverse complement strand
CGGTCGGATACAGGGTGTTGATCGCGCGGATGTCACCCTCGCTCAACCGGAAGCGCTGCCCGATCCGCGGGTCGCCAATCACCGGCGTGATGGTCGACTGCCCGTTGCGGCTGAACGCCTCCGCCGGGTAGTGCATGATCGAATCGTAATCGTATTCGCCGAAATCGTCCCCATCGCTGATGTGCTGGCGGAAGTTGTGCTCGTAGCCGTCCCGGATGTTCTGCCAGTGGATCCGCACGAAGCTGTCCCGATCCTCGCGACTCTGTTCGTGCCACAGCCCGAGGCTGTGACACAGCTCGTGGATCGCCGTGCCGGTGGTCGCGGTCGGCGCTAGCTTGATCGTCTGGCCACCGCCGACTCGCCCGACCGGGGAACTCGAATAGTCGGCGGCTTCGAAGCGGACGAAGTCGGCTTCAGCGGATCGCTCGGGGAACCGGACGTTGGTCCTGGCCTCGATCGCCTGCACGGCGGACTGGACCAGGTTCCGCAGGGCCCCGCCGGGCGGCTTGACGATCGGCATGACGCCGCCCGGCCACAACCGGTCTCGGTCCGACACCACGGCGGCGTGGGCTTCGGCCCGCGAGCCTGCGTGCTGCAACTCGTCGAGCATGGCCGTGGCGGCCTCCGCTGTCCCGACGTCGATGTCGCCCTCGAGTATCGCGCGGCCATCGACCTCGCTGAACTCGACCACCTTGAACGCGAAGCCTCGGGAGGTGATGGCGCCCACCTTCGCCGCCACGGCGCCACGGATCGCGTCAGCCTCCTCGGAGGACGGTGTCAGGTGTTCATCGGTTGTCACGGTCATCGGCGGTTCCTTCTCGCGACGGGATCGTCGGCTCCAGCATGACCCGGGCTGCCAGGAGGGCCGGATGGTAGGCGCGGTAGAAACTCTCAGGAGACCGGCCCAGGGCGGGCACGGCCGAGGCAAACGCCGGGATCGTTCGGCTTGTCCATCGCTTAGCTCCTGCATGCCATCGTCCGGTCAGGAACCGGTGGGCGAGCAGGGTTTCGAGCTGCAGGTCGTCGAGCGGCGCGCCGTCGGTGTGGTCGTCGCATCTCGCCGCCAGCAAGGGCTCGGCAGCGTCGAGCAACCCTGGTGTTGGCAGTCGCCGGCCGAAATCGGTCGTGTAGATGACAACGTGGCAGAGCGCGTAGTCGGAAGCCGCGTTGGCGATCGCGCGCTCGAGTATCGGCGTCGGATCGGGCGGGCCCGCGCCATCGTCGATGCCTGCCCGTCTACGGACCGCCCACACCTCCCAGGGCCTCCAGTCCGGACCTAGGTCGAGCACGGTGAGGGCGGCCGCCTCCGCGACGCCCCGAAGTCTGCCATCAAGGTCGGCCCGGAACCGTCTAGGCTCGATGAAGCATCTGCCGAGCAGGATCGCCCAGGCCTCAGGACCGGGCTGTCGCGTGATTTCCGATGCCGCGTCGGACCAGAGCATCGACAACAGCGACCGGTGCATCGGTTCGAGAAGGCGATGGCCGCTGACGTTGGCGAGATCGGCCACCATCACGGCCGAGTCAGCGAGGCATGTAAGCATGGCCTCGTCTGCCTCCACGCCGCGTTCCTCCAGGCGGGCGAGCCCTTCCTGGAGGAACGCCAGGAGCGTGTCGGCCGTGACGCCCGGCGTTTCCATTGCCCGGCCGCCATCAACCGTGACGCCGCATAACCGACCTCACTCGGACGGGGCGTCCCCGAGACGGCCGACATTGGTGAAGCCACCAGCGGCCGACGGCGCGGCCGCCTGGGGGCCGGACAGGGCCTTGGAGAGCGATGCCATCTTGTTGATGCCGACCCGTTGAAGGTCGCCGGGCAACAGCGCCGAAGCGTTCGAACCGCAGCCGATGATCGCCAACCAGGCGGTCGGCGAGGTGTTCGGGTTGAGACCGAGATTGGCGAGGATCTCGGCTCGCGACACGTTCTTGCCGTTCGGCAGCACGGCGCGCGCGTTCAGGGACGAAACCCTGGACACGGCGCTGACGTCGGCCTGTTCGTCGTC
>CAYNFA010000812.1:0-2003 GCA_964396345.1 uncultured Thalassobaculum sp. | reverse complement strand
GCGTTCCGCAACGCCACCCTCCAAGGCGGCTACTTCATCCTGGCGGCCCGCGCGATCGGTTTGGATTGCGGCCCGATGTCCGGGTTCGACAACGCCAAGGTGGACGCCGAGTTCTTCGCCGGTACGGCGGTGAAGTCGAACTTCCTGTGCAACCTCGGCTACGGCGACCCGACGACGGTGTTCCAGCGGTCGCCGCGGTTTGACTTCGGCGAGGTGTGCACGATCCTCTGAACCTCGACTACACTGGCGCGCGACCCCGCGGGGAGGGGAGGAGCCGATGCGCGACCTTGACGAGCACGACATCACCGACGCGGTGCTGGCGCGGATGGCGGGTGCCCCCGACCCGCGGCTGCGCGAGGTCCTGGGGGCGCTGATCCGCCACCTGCACGCGTTCGCCCGCGAGGTCGAGCTCACCCCCGCCGAATGGGAGCGCGGCATCCGTTTCCTGACCGACACCGGGCATGCCTGCGTCAGCGACCGCCAGGAGTTCATCCTGCTGTCGGACACGCTCGGCCTGTCCATCCTGGTCGACGCCATGGCCAACCGGAAGCCGACCGGCGCGACCGCGTCGAGCGTGCTCGGGCCGTTCCACCGGGACGGCGCGCCGGAACTGGCAGCCGGCGAAACCATCGCGCGGCAGGCGGAGGGGACGCCGGCGGTGGTGGCCGGACGGGTGCTGGACGCGGCCGGAACGCCGATCGTCGGCGCGATCCTGGACGTCTGGCAGACCAACGGCAACGGCCTCTACGAGACCCAGGATCCCGACCAGCCCGACATGAACCTGCGCGGCCGGTTCCGGACCGACGCCGAGGGGCGCTTCCGGTTCCGAACGGTCGAGCCGGTCAGCTATCCGATCCCGCACGACGGTCCCGTCGGCAGCCTGCTGCGAAGCCTGGGCCGCCATCCGTTCCGGCCGGCGCACATTCACTTCATCGTCGTCGCCGACGGCTTCGACACCCTGGTAACCCAGGTGTTCTCGGCCGGCGATCCGTATCTCGGTTCCGACGCGGTGTTCGGCGTGAAGGACAACCTGGTGGCGGCGTTCCGGCGGATCGACGATCCCGACGTCGCCGCCCGCTACCGGACCCCGGCGCCGTTCGGGCTGCTGGAGTACGACTTCACCTTGAGCGGTGGCGGCTCCGGCTGAGACCGGCGCCGCATAACTGCCCGATTCGTATGACTGATGGCGCTGAGCGCCGTGTTGCCTTGAGCCTTGGAGGTCCGCTTTGCGCAAGATCCTGATCGGCCTGTCGGTGGTCGTCGTGGTCCTGGTCGCCGCCGTGCTGGTGGTGCCCGGCCTGATCGACTGGAACGGCTACAAGCCGGAGATCCAGGCGGCGGTGAAGCAGGCCACCGGGCGCGACTTGCGGCTGGAGGGCGACATCGGGCTGTCGGTGCTGCCGTCGCCGTCGCTGTCGGTCGAAAAGGTGGCGTTCGCCAACCTCGAGGGCGGCTCGGTCCCGGACATGGCGCGGCTGGAATCGCTTCGCGTGCATGTTGCCCTGCTGCCGCTGTTGACCGGCAACGTCCACGTGACCTCGGTGACGCTGGTCGAGCCGACCATCGTGCTGGAGAGGCTGGCCGACGGCCGGGCGAACTGGGAGATGGCGCCCGCCGGCGCCGCGCCGGCGACGCCGGGTGCCGGCGGCGAGGACAGCGGCGGTGCCGGTGGCGCGCCGGCGTTCGCCTTGGATTCCGCGACGATCGAGGGCGGCTCGGTGCTGTTCCGCGACGTCGCCGGCGGTACCGAGCATCGGGTTGACGCGGTCAACATGGTGGTTTCGGCCGGCGGGCTCGAAGGGCCGTTCGAGGCCGACGGCAGTTTCAACTACCAGGGCCTGCCGATGACGCTGGACGCGTCGGTCGGCCGGCTCGGCGCGCAGCAGTCGACCTCGATCAGGGCCGTGGTCACCGCCGCCGACCGCGCGTTGACCGCGACCGTATCGGGGTCCCTCGATGGCAGCGGCCCGAGCTTCAAGGGCGAAGCGAAGGTTGAGGCGCCG
>CAYNFA010000811.1:0-2004 GCA_964396345.1 uncultured Thalassobaculum sp. | reverse complement strand
CCGGCGGAGGAACTGGCGGTCCAGGACGACGAGTTCGTCTGCGACCGCCTGCGCGCCTTCGGCTATGTCGCCGACCTGCCGGTGATCTGGCTGCGCGAGGCCCAGCGCCGCAATCTGGAGAACTGCATCGACCAGGGCGTCGCCCGGCGACACAGCGACGACCGATTTCACGACCGGTTCAATGACCGGCTCACCCAGTGCGACCGCTTCGCCAGCCGGCTCGGTCGCTGCTGGTAGCAACTCGCCTCAGGCAGCCATGTCCTCGCCCCGGAGCGCGCGGTCGATCAGCGTTCCTGTCTCGGCGATGCCGTACAGCGCGATGAACGAACCGAAGCGCGGTCCCTGAGACTGGCCCAGCAGCACTTCGTACAGCGCCTTGAACCAGTCGCGCAGGTTCTCGAAGGCGTGGCGCTTTCCGACCTCGTAGACCTCGCTCTGGATGTCTTCGGCCGAGGCGCCGGGGGCCATGCCCTCCAGCGCCACTTTCAGATCCTCAAGCGCGGCCCTCTCGACCGCACTCGGCGCCCGGTACTGCTTGGCCGGACGCACGAAGTCCCGGTAGTAGCGCACCGCGTAGCCGACCAGCCGGTCGAGCAGCGGGTTCGAGTCCGGCGTCGCCCCGGGGGCGTAGCGAGCGACGTAGCCCCAGACCACCGCCTTGTCCTCGGCGTGGCAGACGCTCGCCAGGTTCAGCAACAGGCCGAACGAGATCTGGTCCGGTCGCGGCCGGTTGTCGCCGGCCGTCGCGCCGTCGGCGACAGCCGGCGGATCGCCCTCGTGGATGTGCCAGGCCGGATTCTCCAGCCGCGCCGGCGGCTCCTCGCCCTGCACCTTGCCGAGGAACGTCAGGTAATCGTCGACCGCCTTCGGGATCTGGTCGAAATGCAGCTTCTTGGCGCGCCGCGGCTGCTGGTACATGAACAGCGACAGACTCTCCGGCGGCCCGTAGGCCAGCCACTCCTCCACCGACAGGCCGTTGCCCTTGGACTTCGAGATCTTCTGGCCCTGCTCGTCCAGGAACAACTCGTAGTTGAAGCCCTCCGGCGGCCGGCCGCCGAGGATGCGGGTGATCTGCGACGACAGCTTGACCGAGTCGATCAGGTCCTTGCCCGACATCTCGTAGTCGACGTCGAGCGCGTACCAGCGCATCGCCCAATCGCACTTCCACTGCAGCTTGCAGGCCCCGCCGGTGACCGCCACCGTCACCCGCTCCCCGGTTTCCGGATCGTCGTAGCCGATCGTGCCGGCCGCCACGTCGCGCTCGACCACCGGCACCTGCAGCACCACCCCGGTGCGCGGGCACACCGGAAGGAACGGCGAATAGGTCGCCTGCCGCTCCGCCCCTAGGGTCGGCAGCACGACCTTGATCACCTGGTCATACAGCCTCAGCACCTGCAGCAGGGCGGCGTCGAACCGGCCGTTGGCGTAACACTCGGTCGCGCTCACGAAGTCGTACTCGAACCCGAACCCGTCCAGGAAGGCACGCAGCCGGGCGTTGTTGTGGTGACCGAAGCTCTCGTGGGTCCCGAACGGGTCGGGAACCCGGGTCAACGGCTTGCCCAGGTGCGGCTGCAGCAGGTCCCGGTTCGGGATGTTGTCCGGCACCTTGCGCAGCCCGTCCATGTCGTCGGAGAAGGCGAACAGCCGGGTCGGCACGTCCGACAGGGTCTCGAAGGCACGGCGCACCATGGTGGTGCGCACCACCTCGCCGAAGGTGCCGATGTGCGGCAGGCCGGAAGGGCCGTAGCCGGTTTCCAGCAGGACGTAGCCCTTGTCCGGCGTCTTGCCGGCGATCCGCTCGACCAGTTTGCGCGCCTCCTCGAACGGCCAGGCGCGGGCGTTCTCGGCGAGCGATCGGAGCGGGTTGGCGGACATTTCAGCCTCCAAGGGGAAAACGACTCGGAGGACTAGTGCCACGGCGGCGCGGCGTCAACGTTTCGGGGCGGCATCGCAGGGCAATTGGGTGAAAGAGCGCGTGACAGTCAGGTGAAGCTCTGAATCGAT
>CAYNFA010000810.1:0-2005 GCA_964396345.1 uncultured Thalassobaculum sp. | reverse complement strand
ACCATCGAGGCGGCCCGCGCCGGCGACGCCGGCAAGGGCTTCGCGGTGGTCGCCGGCGAGGTCAAGTCGCTGGCCGGGCAGACAGCCCGCGCCACCAACGAGATCACCCAACAGATCAAGGAAGTGCAGGACGGCGTGGCGTCGGCGGTGGTGGCGATCCGCGAGGTCGCCACGGCGATCCGCGAGATCGACGGCTATGTCACCGCGGTCGCCTCGGCGGTCGAAGAGCAGGACGCCTCGACCCAGGAAATTGCCCGCTCCAGCCAGGATGCGGCACACGGCACCAACGAGGTGACCCGCACCATCGAGGGCGTCTCGGCGGTCGCCAACGACACCGGCGTGCAGGCCGAGGCGGTGCTGGCCGCCGCCGAGGCGCTCGCCGGCGACGCCGGACTGCTCGACAAGGAGGTCACCGACTTCCTTGATCAGGTGCGAGGCCGGAGCGCGGCGCAGTAGCGCATGCCGGCCGGCTCCGGCGGCCGATGCACGGCCGCCGGTCAGCGGCCCTCCAGCGCCGCCGGCCGCGGGCCGCCGGTCGCCCAGTCGAGCAGTTGGACGGTGTGCACAACCGGGATCGCAGTGCCTCCGCCGATCTGGCTCATGCAGCCGATGTTGCCGGTGGCGATGACGTCCGGCCCGGTGCTCTCGATGTTGCGGACCTTGCGGTCGCGCAGCCGCCGGGCGATGGCGGGTTGAAGCAGGTTGTAGGTCCCCGCCGACCCGCAGCAGAGATGGCCCTCGGGCACTCCCTTGACGGTAAACCCGGCGGCCGTCAGCAGCGCCTGCGGCAGGGTCTTGATCTTCTGGCCGTGCTGCATCGAGCAGGCCGAGTGGTAGGCGACGGTCAGGCGGTGTGAGGCGACCGGCGCGGGCATGCCGACGGCATCGGCAAACTCGGTGATGTCGCGGGCGAGCGCCGACACACGCGCCGCCTTGTCGCGCCACGCCGGATCCTCGCGCAGCATGAACCCGTAGTCCTTGACCGTGGTGCCGCAGCCAGAGGCGTTGATGACGATCGCGTCCAGACCCTCGCCGCCGCCGTCGACGGTCTCGGCGAACCAGGCGTCGACGTTGGCCTTCACCGACGCCAGGGCGTCGTGCTCGCGGCCCATGTGATGGGCCAGCGAGCCGCAGCAACCGGCGGCAGCCGGCACCACCACCTCGGCCCCGAGGCGGGTCAGCAGCCGGATCGTGGCGTCGTTGATCTCGGGATCCAGCACCCGCTGCGCGCAGCCCGCCAGCAGCGCCACCCGTGCCCGACGCCCGCCCTCGGCCGGAAACACCCCTGGCCGGTCGAGCCCCGAGCGCGCCGGCACCCGCTTGGGCGCCAGTTCCAGCATCGCCCTGACGCGCCCGCCCATCATCCCGCCGACCAGCGGCGCGAACGGACGCGCCAGCCGCGCCACGCGCAGCGCCAGCCGGAACCAGCCGGGCCGCGGCAGCAGGTTGGCCAGCAGGGCGCGCAGCGTCCGGTCCAGGAACGGCCGCCGGTAGGTGCGCTCGATGTGGGTGCGGGCGTGGTCGACCAGGTGCATGTAGTGCACCCCGGATGGACAGGTCGTCATGCAGGACAGGCAGGAGAGGCAGCGGTCGATGTGCTTGACCTCCTGCTCGCCGGCCGGCCGGTCGTTCTCAAGCATGTCCTTGATCAGGTAGATCCGGCCGCGCGGGCTGTCGAGCTCGTCGCCGAGCAGCACGTAGGTCGGGCAGGTCGCGGTGCAGAACCCGCAATGCACGCAGCTCCGCAGGATCTGGTTGGCGACCGCGATATCCGGGTCGGCGAGTTGGGCAAGCGAAAAGTTGGTCTGCATCGCCCCTCTATACCCCCGCCGTCATCCGTCCCGGGTTCAGCACGCCGAGCGGGTCGAAGCTCGCCTTGATGCGGGCCGCCAGCGCCGCCAGGCCCGGGTCCTGCGGCTGGAACACCGGAACCGCGGCGCGCACCGCCTCGTCGGCGCGGATCAGCGTGGCGTGGCCGGACGCGGCACCCGCCACCGCCCCGCGC
>CAYNFA010000809.1:0-2006 GCA_964396345.1 uncultured Thalassobaculum sp. | reverse complement strand
GTTCGTGTCGGTGCTGTTCACCGGGTCGCTGTTCATCGAGATCATCTTCTCGCTTGACGGACTCGGCCTGCTCGGCTTCGAGGCGACGATCCAGCGCGATTACCCGATGATGTTCGGGACGCTGTTCTTCTTCACCGTGCTGGGCCTTCTGCTCAACCTGATCGGCGACATCATGTACGTCGCGGTCGATCCCCGGATCGACTTCGAGGCGCGGGAGAACTGAGGGTGAGCGACCGCATCCTCGGAATCGCCGTCACGCCGATCAACCGTCGGCGCTGGGAGAATTTCAAGCGCAACCGGCGCGGGTTCTGGTCGGCCTGGCTATTCCTCGCCTTGTTTCTCCTGAGCCTGTTCGCCGAACTGCTGGCGAACGACAAGCCGATCCTGGTGGCCTTCGACGGCGGCTACTACACGCCGGTGTTCGCCACCTACCCCGAGACCACGTTCGGCGGCGACTTCCCCACCGAGGCCGACTACCGCGACCCGTTCGTGCAGGAACTGATCGAGGAGAAGGGCTGGATCCTGTGGCCGCCGATCCGCTTCTCCTACCGCACGATCGACACCGAGCTCGACCGGGCGGCGCCGTCGCCGCCCGACGCCCGGCACTGGCTGGGGACCGACGACCAGGCCCGCGACGTGCTTGCCAGGGCGATCTACGGTTTCCGGATCTCGGTGCTGTTCGGGCTGCTGCTGACGATCCTGTCGTCGATCGTCGGGGTTGCCGCCGGAGCCGTGCAGGGCTTCTACGGCGGCGTCGTCGACCTGATGTTCCAGCGCTTTATCGAGATCTGGGGCGGGATGCCGGCGCTGTTCATCCTGATCATCCTGTCCTCGGTGATCGTGCCGGGCTTCGCGACCCTGCTGATCCTGCTTCTGCTGTTCAGCTGGACGGCGCTGGTCGGGGTGGTGCGGGCGGAGTTCCTGAGGGCCCGCAACCTCGATTACGTGCGGGCCGCCCGGGCGCTCGGGGTCGGCGACGGCGTGATCATGTGGCGCCACGTGCTGCCGAACGCGATGGTCGCCACCCTGACGTTCATGCCTTTCATCCTGAACGGTTCGATCACCGCGTTGACGGGACTGGACTTCCTCGGCTTCGGATTGCCGCCGGGGTCGCCGTCGCTCGGCGAACTGCTGAGCCAGGGCAAGAACAACCTGCAGGCGCCGTGGCTCGGCCTGACTGCGTTCTTCACCCTCGCGGTCATGCTCAGCCTGCTGATCTTCGTCGGCGAGGCCGTGCGCGATGCCTTCGACCCGCGAAAGACCTTCCGCTGATGGCCGCCCTGCTCGACATCCGCGACCTGACCGTCGCCTTCGGCGCCAACCAGGCGGTGCGCGGCGTCTCGTTCGAGATCCATCCGGGCGAGACCGTGGCGCTGGTCGGCGAATCCGGTTCCGGCAAGTCGGTGACGGCGCTGTCGGTGCTGCAGCTGCTGCCCTACCCGGCCGCCCGCCACGGCGCCGGCGCCAGCGTCGCCTGGAAGGGCGAGGAACTGATGGCGGCGCCCGAGCCGGTGCTGCGCCGGATCCGCGGCAACGAGATCGCGATGATCTTTCAGGAGCCGATGACCTCGCTCAACCCACTGCACACCGTGGAGCGGCAGATCGGCGAGATTCTCGGCCTGCACAAGGGCTTGCGCGGGACGGCGGCACGCGCTCGCACGATCGAGCTGCTCAGCCTGGTCGGCATCCCCGATCCCGAGCGCCGGCTCGGCTCGTACCCGCACCAGCTCTCCGGCGGCCAGCGCCAGCGCGTGATGATCGCCATGGCGCTGGCGAACGAGCCGGACCTGCTGATCGCCGACGAGCCGACCACCGCCCTCGACGTCACCATCCAGGCCCAGATCCTGGCGCTGCTGCGCGACCTGCAGCGCCGTCTCGGCATGGCGATGCTGCTGATCACCCATGACCTCGGCATCGTTCGCAAGGTGGCCGACCACGTCTGCGTGATGACCGACGGCCAGATCGTCGAGCAGGGTGCCACCGAGCAGGTGTTCAGCGACCCCCAG
>CAYNFA010000808.1:0-2018 GCA_964396345.1 uncultured Thalassobaculum sp. | reverse complement strand
CACCGCCCCGAGCCGGGACGGTGAGGCAGGTCTGTCAGTTCAGCGCCAGCGCCCGCGGCGTGGTGCGGCCGAGGAAGAGCCGGGCGGCCAGCTTGTGATGGTCGTGGACGCTGTCGAGGTAGATCCGGGCTTGATGCAGGTCGGCCACCGGGCGGCCGTCGTCGAGGCGCTCCAGCAGGCACGTGAAGCCGATCTCGCGCAGACCCTCGTAGGCCTCCTCGGACATGTCCGGGATGTTGGCCTCGAACTGGTCGGCGAACACACGGGCAAAATGGCTCATGATCTCGCGCCGGAAGCGCCAGGGCTGCGCCATCAGCTTGGTTGCCCATTCGTCGACGGCTTCGCGGATGACCGCGGGAAGCTGGTCGAACAGGTGCCCGTCGATGGCCGGGGATTCTTCAGGCTGAATGTTCTGGTTCGCCGGGATCGTGGCGATCGGTCCGGCGGCCCGGCCGCACAGCGCGGCGGGCGAGCGTGTCGGAACGTTCGGCAGCGGGCCGCCGACGACGGCCGTCCAACCGGCGACGGGGCCTTCGGCGGCTCGCGGATCGTAATCGGACATTGGGGTCGCTCCCGCGATAAGTGATTTGTCGCGGAAGACAACGCAAGCTCCGGGCCAGCGCGCGATACACGAAAGTATATTATTTTACAATGAATTGAGCGCGCGCCTGGGAGGTTGGCGGCAGATTTTGCCGGGAACGACTCCCGGCAAGGGTTGCAGCGGTCCCCGGATCTGCCGTCGATCTTGGCCCCGATCGTTTGGCGTCTGCCGCCGCGAACCACGCCCCCCGAACGAAAAAAGGGCCGCCTGACGGCGGCCCGAGTTAAGGGAGGAAACGCCCAAGAAGTTAAGCAGCACGTTGGGCAGTCGTGCTGCACTGCAAAATCTGGTCCCGACCGACCGGGATGGCAAGGGGAAATTCTCGGGAATAATGTCGCACCCGATCGGATCCGGCTTCCGGTCGGGCGGTGGTGCATTCCTCGGCAGATGGCGGGGATCGGCCATCTTGGACAATCGGGCTCTGCGGGAGACGGCGTTCGAGCACGAAAAAAGGGCCGCCTGACGGCGGCCCGAGTTAAGGGAGGAAACGCCCAAGAAGTTAAGCAGCACGTTGGGCAATCGTTCTG
This sequence comes from uncultured Thalassobaculum sp., assembly GCA_964396345.1. GTDB lineage: Bacteria > Pseudomonadota > Alphaproteobacteria > Thalassobaculales > Thalassobaculaceae > Thalassobaculum_A. The sequence continues at coordinate 890 of CAYNFA010000808.1, read as the reverse complement.
CAGTGCAACATCTGGTCCCGACCGACCGGGATGGCAAGGACAAAATTCGCGTGGGCGTGCAAAATGATTCCGGGACAATCGGCGGCAAACATTCTGTGACTGATTTGCTACAGCGGATAACAGCGGACCCGGCCGACCGGGCCACACTGCGGGCGCTATCGGAGCGTCGGGACGGGCCGGGCGTGCGTCGCATCCTCGCCCATCTCGGACTGCTTGTCCTGACCGGCGCCGGTATTCTGGCGGCTCCCGGCGTGTTCTGGTTGGTTCCGGCGTTCGCGCACGGGATCGTGCTGATGTTCCTGTTCGCGCCGCTGCATGAGACCGTGCACCGCACGGCGTTCCGATCCGGTTGGCTGAACCGGGTGGTGGGTGACGTGGCGGGCTTCGTTCTGGTCCTGCCGCCACGCTGGTTCGCGGCGTTCCATTTCGCGCATCACCGATTCACCCAGGATCCCGCGCGCGATCCCGAACTTGCCGCGCCGAAGCCGACGACCCTGCTCGGCTACGCCTGGATCGTGTCCGGGATCGAGTACTGGTTCCGCACCAGCCGCGGCCTTGTGCGCCGCGCCTTCGGGATCGCGCCCGACGCGTTCCTCGACGACCGGCTGAGGGCCCGGGCCATCGCCGAAGCCCGGGTGTACCTGGCGCTCTACGCCACGCTCGCCGTGGGCTCGGTGGCGCTCGGCAGCGACCTTGTCCTCAAGCTCTGGGTGGTGCCGGCCCTGCTCGGCCAGCCGTTCCTCAGGCTCTACCTTCTGACCGAGCACTGGGGTTGCCCGAGCGTGAAGGATTACTGGACCAACACCCGCTCGACGGTGTCGCTGGCGCCGGTGCGGTGGCTGGCCTGGAACATGCCGAACCACGCCGAGCACCACGCCAACCCGGCGATC
>CAYNFA010000807.1:0-2024 GCA_964396345.1 uncultured Thalassobaculum sp. | reverse complement strand
GATCAACTCACCGAAAGTCTGGCTGATCTCCGGCGCGGTGACGAAGTCGCCGGCCGTCCCGAACGGATCGCGGGTGGTGTAGTAGCCATGCTCCGGGTCGACCAGCGCCGCCGCCATCACGTCGGCCACCGACAACGGTCCCTCGGCAGCGATCCGCCGGCCCAGACGGTCGGCCAAGGCCCCGGCAACCAGGCTCATTTCGGCTTCGGCACCGCCGCCGGCCGGCTGCGCGCGTAGGCGATCAGGCCGAGGCCGACCAGCACCATCGGTATCGACAGGATCTGCCCCATGGTCACGCCGAAGGCCAGGAAGCCGAGCTGCGCGTCCGGCTGGCGGAACAGTTCGACGACGATCCGGAACAGCCCGTAGCCGACCAGGAAGGCGCCGCCGACCTGGCCCGGCCGCTCGCGGATCTCCGGGCGGCGCGCCAGCAGCAGCAGGATGGCGAACAGCACCAGGCCCTCGAGCGCCGCCTCGTAGAGCTGCGAGGGATGGCGCGGAACCGGCCCGCCGCGCGGGAACGCCATCGCCCAGGGCACGTCCGGCGCCGGACGGCCGAACAGCTCGCCGTTGATGAAATTCGCCAGCCGGCCGAAGAACAAGCCGATCGGGGTCGCCGCCGCGACGATGTCGCCGACCGCCAGGTACGGCGCCCCGACCCGCCGGGCGAACACCCAGATCGCCGTCAGCACGCCGATCAGCCCGCCGTGGAACGACATCCCGCCCTGCCAGATCATGAAGGCCTCCAGCGGGTGCTCGATGAAATACGGCAGGTTGTAGAACAGCACGTAGCCGAGCCGGCCGCCGAGGACGATGCCGAGCGTGGCGTACAGCACGAAGTCGTCGATCGCCGCCGGCTCGAAGTACACCGGCCGGCGCCGCGCCAGCCACAGGCAGTACCGCCAGCCGATCAGGATCCCGGCGATGTAGGCCAGCGCGTACCAGCGGATCGCGAACGGTCCGATGGCGATCGCGACCGGGTCGATGATCGGAAACACGATGGCGGGCAGCATGGCGGCGGGCAGCATGGCGGCGGACCGTGGTGGTTCAGCGATGACGATGATCTACGCGTTCTCGCCGGTCGCCGCAAACCATCCATCCCCGTCGCGAGGCTCCCGAACCGCGCGCCTCAGCCGCGCTGCAGCGGGCAGGTCCGCAGCCCGAACAGCGAGTAGGCCGGGCAGAAGCCGACGATGCCGGTCAGCAGGGGAATCACCCCGATCCAGCCGACCCAGGCGTAGGGATGGTCCACCAGCAGCGCCGCCGCGATCAGCCCGGCCCCGACGAGAACGCGGAGGACGCGATCGATCAGTCCGACATTCTTGGCCATTGACGATTCTCCGTCGCGATACGCGGGCCGATGCGCCCGCCAGCCGCCATGCTGGGCGCTTGGCCGGGCGGCCGCTCTGATCTGGATCAGTCGGTACCGTCGCGCGCCGCGATGGCGTCGGCGACCGCGGCCGCCAGCTGCCGGAGATGGTCGGGGTTGATGGTGCCAACGATCACCGCGGCGGTGCCGGGGTGCGCGAAGGCGAACCGCAGCGCCGCCGGAACGTCGCCGGCGTGGCCGCTCGACAGGACCTTCTTGAGGATCGCGCCCTTGCCGGTCGCCGCCGCGTGATCGAGCACCGGGCGCTCGGCGGTGTGGTCCGGGTTGTAGGTGGCCATCACCACGTCCATCAGGTCGAGCGTTCGGATGCCGCCCGCGACCGTCTTGGTCGACACCCCGATCGCCCGGGCCAGTCCCTGGTCCCGGAAGTCCGCCATCCTCCGCATCAGCGCGTCATCGGCCAGGATGGCGGCGTCGGAGCCGTCGGAATGGATCAGCAGCACGTCGAGGTGGTCGGTGCCGAGCCGGGTCAGGCTGCGCTCCAGGCTGCGGGCGAAATGATCCGGGGTGAAGCGGTGCGACGACACCCCGTCCTCGAACTCCTCGCCGACCTTGCCGACGATCACCCAGTCGTCGCGCCGGCCGCGCAGCAGCCGGCCGAGGCGCCGCTCGCTGTCGCCGTAGGCCGGCGCGG
>CAYNFA010000806.1:0-2039 GCA_964396345.1 uncultured Thalassobaculum sp. | reverse complement strand
CGACGCGCGGCACCTTCGCGAGCATGCCCGCCTGGCCCGAGCCTGCCAGGTCCCAGAGGCGGTGGTGCCGTCCAACGGCAGCCTGATCCGGTTGCGGGCCGGCTCGGCGGCGATCGTCGACCATATCGAGACCGGCTGCCAGACCATTGATGGCGGAAGACTCGTTCCGCTCGGCAGCGCGCCGATCCAGGCTCGCCGGCACATGCTCTACAACGGTGCGGCGTCGGTGACCCTGGTGCTGGACACCGCTGGCAAGCTGCGGGCGGAGCCGCAGGTGAGTTTTCAAGGCGTGGCTGACGGCCGCGACGGGGATGCTCTGACGGCCGATGCCGCCGATTCCGTCCGCGAGGCGGTTCGTAATCTCTCCGTCGCCGATCGACGCGTTGACGAGGCGGTACGCGACGCGGCACGCCGCGCGGTCCGGCGAATGGTGAAGGCGGAGCATGGCAAGCGGCCGGTCACCGACGTGCATGTAGTCCGGGTGTGAGGGCAGGGGAGGAGCGCATGATCGGCCGTCTCAATCACGTAGCCATTGCGGTCCCAGACTTGAGGTCGGCCACGGCAACCTATCGCGACACGCTGGGCGCGACGGTTTCCGAGCCGGAGGACCTGCCGGAGCACGGGGTGACGGTGGTGTTCGTCGAGTTACCCAACACCAAGATCGAACTGCTGCACCCTCTGGGTGCCGGGTCGCCGATAGAGGCGTTCCTGATGAAGTCTCCGTCCGGCGGCATCCATCACGTCTGCTTTGAAGTTGACGACATCCGCGCGGCCCGAGATCGCCTGAGGGCTCAGGGCGCGCGCGTTCTCGGTGACGGCGAGCCGCGGATCGGCGCGCATGGCAAGCCGGTCCTCTTCCTGCATCCAAAGGATTTCAGCGGTACTCTGGTCGAACTCGAGCAGGCTTGAGGGGGAGACATGGACACGGTGTCGGGCGTTGTCGTGTACATCCTGCTGTGGTGGCTGGTTTTCTTCATGGCCCTCCCGGTTGGTGTCCGGGTGCCAACCGACGACGAACTCGGTCCCGGTCACGCGACCAGCGCGCCCGTCCGGCCCCGCTTATGGCGTAAGGCGCTAGCCTCGACAGTGATTGCGGCTGGGCTATGGCTTGTCGTCCATCTTGTCATCGACGGCGACTTCTACTCATTCCGGCAGGCGGTCAGCGACTGGTAGGCCCGGACGCTCGCCGCAAAGATGCTGCGAAAATAAGCATGCCGCTGACCAGAGCCGAGCAAGAGCTTAACTTTTGGTCGATAACAAGGGATGTGACGAAAAAAAAAGCGGCAAAAGCACATTCGCTCTTGCCACCTGAAAACCCTAGTCCTAATTTCTTTGTTTTGATCGGGTGACCGATCATGAACGCCTGATGGCGTTTCCTCCCCAAACTCGGGCCGTGCCGGCTATGCCGGTGCGGTCTCTTTTTAACGATTGTTGAACATACGATACCGATCGAAGTCCGTCGACCATTTTTTCCATCGAGCGAACAATTTTAGATCCCATCATAGGCAAATTCAGGCATCATTCTGACGTAAGTACCCCTCCTGAAAGCCCAAATGAAAAAAATCAACCCATTATTAACTCTCGTTTTGGCATTAATATCGATACACGCTCACGCGCAGGACAGCTCAACCCGCGACCTGAAGATTGCCGACCGGGACTGCCGGCGCCTTGTCATGCACCGGCCTGATGCCGACGTGGCCTACACACCGGGTGTCGATGTTCGAGGCAATCCGGTCGCTCCGGCCGACCTGCCGGGACAGGCCAGGATCACCGCTGCCAAAGAAGTCACCATCCGGGTGACGGTGGATCTTCTGCAGCGGCATGGCGTTCCGGCGGATTCGCCGATCGCGCCACGGGGAGAAGCGGCGGTCGGGACGGTGGTGTTTGACATGATGTCCGGACGCCTGACTTATGACGGTCAGCCGCTCAACGACCCTGAACAGGACGCACTGGCCGTCGCCTGCAGGGATGCCGCCAAGAAATAGGGGCGCCCCGCAGGACGCCCCTCTCAAATCTCACGCACCGAAAGATCAGTCGAT
>CAYNFA010000805.1:0-2042 GCA_964396345.1 uncultured Thalassobaculum sp. | reverse complement strand
CGATCGGCTTGATGCGCTCGAACTCCTCGCGGCTGGCGACGAAGACCCGGACCCGGATCAGGTCGTCCAGGCTGGCACCGGCCTGGGCCAGCGCCCGGGCGATGTTGGCGAAGCAGTTCTCGCACTGACTCTCGACGTCGTCCGGAAACTTCAGGGTTTCGGGGTCGAATCCGGTGGTGCCGGACACGAACACATAGGGCGGGTCGACCACCGCCCGGGCGTAGCCGGCCATCGCCTCGAACGGCGCGCCGGAATAGATGCGGGTCCCGATCATGGTGTCCTCCGTGGGGTCAGGGCCGTGGGGTCAGGGCCGCCGGAACGCCGCCCGGGCGTCCTCGCACGCGGCGCGCTTGTGGCAGTCCTCGACGTGGTCGTTGACGATGCCGACCGACTGCATGAAGGCGTGCATCGTGGTCGGCCCGACGAAGCTCCAGCCGCGCTTCTTCAACGCCTTGGACAGCGCCGTCGAGGCCTCGGTCTTGGTGATCGTCATCAGCGTCTCGCGATCGTAGCGCCCGGGACGGTCCTCGGGCCGCGGCTCGAACGACCAGATGAACGACGCCAGCGACCCGACCTCCTCGACCAGCGCGGCGGCGCGACGGGCGTTGTTGATGGTCGACTCGATCTTGCCGCGGTGGCGCACGATGCCGGCGTCGCCGAGCAGGCGCTGCACGTCGGCCTCGCCGAACCCGGCCACGTGGCGGAAGTCGAAGCCGGCGAAGCCGGCGCGGAAGCTCGCCCGCTTGCGCAGGATGGTCAGCCAGGACAGCCCGGACTGGAAACCCTCCAGGCAGATCTTCTCGTACAGCCGGATGTCGTCGGCGACCGGCCGCCCCCACTCGTCGTCGTGGTAGGCGACATAGTCGTCGTGACCGGCGCACCAGGGGCAGCGGGCGAGACCGTCGCTCGCGCTGGTTAAGCCATCGTTAGCAGCGGCCATCATGGGTTCATCCGACATTGTTGCGTGCGTCCAGACGATCAGATCCACAACACGGGGGAGTGGGGAAATGCCGGACTTGACCGACCGACAGCAGGCGCTCGTCGACCTGTTCCAGGTGCATGTGCAGGCGGAGCTCAGGGGCGATCTCGACACGACGATGGCCACCATGACCGACAATCCGCATCTGACCAACGTGCCGTCGATGGTCGGTGGGTACGGTCGCGAGGGCGTCCGGGCGTTCTACGCCAACCACCTGGTGGGGAAGTTCTTTCCGCCCGACGTCGAGATGATCCCGGTGTCGAGCACCGTCGGGACCGACCAGATCGTCGACGAACTGGTGATCCGGTTCACGCACACCACGGTCATCGAGTGGATGTTGCCGGGCGTGCAGCCCACCGGAAGGCGGGTCGAGGCGGCGTTCTGCGTCGTCGTCAGGATCGAGGGCGACAAGATCGCGCACGAGCACATCTACTGGGACCAGGCGAGCGTGCTGGTGCAGCTCGGCCTGCTCGATCCGGCGGGGCTGCCGGTGAGCGGCGCCGAGGCCGCCCGCCGGATCCTCGACCCGACCCTGCCGTCGCGGGCGATGTGACGCGCGGCCACCGTCGGTGGCCCGCAACTCCGCACAGAAAAGCCGAAGGGAGGCCCGTTCGTGACCACAGCACTTCGCCGCATCGCAGCGGCGGCGCTGTTCGCCGCCACCATTCTGCCCGCCGCCATTCTGCCCGCCGCTATTCTGCCCGCCAACACCGCGTTCGCCGACGAGGCGGCGGTACGGGCTGCCGCTGCGCGGTTCTATACCGCGCTCAACGCCACCTTCACCGGCGAGCTGGCGCCGATGGCAGCGGTCTGGTCGCACGCCGACGATGTGACCTACATGGGTCCGGCGGGCGGCCTTCGCGTCGGCTGGAGCCAGGTCCTGGCCGACTGGCAAGCCCATACCGCCCAGAAGATCGGTGGCGAGGTCCAGCCGAGGGACATGCAGGTCACGGTCGGCCGTGACCTCGCCGTCACCAGCAATGTCGAGGTCGGCAGCAACATCGTCGACGGCAGGCCGCAGGCCGTGACGATCCGGGCCACCAACATCTTCCGCCTGGAGGAC
>CAYNFA010000804.1:0-2045 GCA_964396345.1 uncultured Thalassobaculum sp. | reverse complement strand
ACTGGCCATCGTCAAGAAAATCATGGAAGATCACCGCGGCTCGGTCGAGCTACGTGACCGCCCCGGCGGAGGTGCCGTGGTCAGCCTCCTGTTCGAGGCTGACGCACCGACGCAAACCGCAAACGACCCGGCATCTGAGTCTCATGGCGAATGACATTCTGATCGTCGACGACGAGGCCGATATCCGGATGCTGATTGCCGGAATCCTCGAAGACGAGGGCTATGACACACGGTCTGCCGCGAACGCCCGCGAAGCCCTGGACGCCATTCGCCGGCGGATACCGTCGCTGGTCATCCTCGACATCTGGCTCCAGAACAGTCACCTCGATGGCATCGGGATCCTCGATGAGATCCAGCGCGATCAGCCGGATTTGCCGGTGATCATGATTTCCGGGCACGGGACCATCGAGACGGCCGTGACCGCCATCAAGAAGGGCGCCTACGACTTCATCGAGAAGCCGTTCAAGGCCGACCGGCTGCTGTTCATGATCGAGCGCGCGGTGGAGGCCGCCCGCCTTCGACGTGAGAACCACGAGCTTCGGCGCCGCGCCGGGCCGTCGACCGAACTGATCGGGGTGTCGAGCGGCATCAACACCGTGCGGGGCGCCATCGAAAAGGTCGCGCCGACCGGCAGCAGGGTGCTGATCACCGGCCCGGCCGGGGCCGGCAAGGAAGTCGTCGCCCGCCGGATCCATGAGCGCTCGCGCCGCGTCGGCGGACCGTTCGTGGTCCTGAACTGCGCTACCCTGACGCCTGACCGACTGGAGTCGGAGCTGTTTGGAACGGAACCCGGAGGTCGCGACCCGCGCACCGTCGGTACCCTGGAGCTGGCGCACAAGGGGACGCTGTTGCTGGACGAGGTCGCGGACATGCCGATCGAGACCCAGGGGAAAATCCTCAGGGTTCTTCAGGAGCAGGCGTTCCGACGGATCGGAGGCGACACCGAGGTCGAGGTCGACGTCCGGGTGATCGCTGCGACCAACCGAGACCTTCAGCAGGAAATGGGGGCAGGGCGATTCCGCGAGGATCTGTTTTACCGTCTGAACGTGGTTCCGATACGGGTCCCACCGCTGCGGGAGCGGCGCGAGGATGTGCCCATGCTGGCCCGCCATTTCGTCCGGCAGACCGCCGAGACCGGCGGAATGGCGGTCCGTACCCTCGGCGAGGACGCGGTGGCGGCTCTGCAGGCCTACGACTGGCCGGGAAACGTCCGCCAACTCCGCAACGTCATCGACTGGATCCTGATCATGGCCGCCGGCGATCCGCGCGAGGCTATCCGGGCCGAGCAACTGCCCCCCGAGATCGGATCGGCCACCCCGGCTACCCTGAAATGGGAGAAGGGCGGCGAGATCATGGGCATGGCGCTTCGGGAAGCGCGCGAGACCTTCGAACGCGAGTACCTGATATCTCAGGTCAACAGGTTCGGCGGGAACATCTCCCGAACCGCGTCTTTCATTGGCATGGAGCGCTCGGCCCTGCACCGGAAGTTGAAGTCGCTCGGGGTTTTCCAGGGAGAGAAGCTGGTTCGCCCGGCCGGTTGAGGACAATCCATGAAGGTCATCATTTGCGGCGCCGGCCAGGTCGGCACCAGCATCGCGCGGCATCTGGCGGGCGAGAACAATGACGTCACCGTCATCGACCAGGAGCCGATGCTGATCCAGAAGATCAGCGATACCCTCGACGTGAGGGCAATCAACGGCTTCGCGTCACATCCCGGTATCCTGGAACAAGCCGGCGCCCGGGACGCCGACATGCTGATCGCAGTCACCTATTCGGACGAAGTCAACATGGTCGCCTGTCAGGTCGGCCATTCGCTGTTCAACGTGCCGACCAAGATCGCCCGGGTCCGCAACCAGAATTACCTGCTGCCGATCTGGGCCGACCTGTTCTCGCGCGAGCACATGCCGATCGATGTCATCATCTCGCCGGAGCGCGAAGTCGCCCGCGCCATCGGCCGGCGGCTGCAGGTCCCGGGCGCGCTCGACGTCGTGCCGATGGCGGATGGCAAAGTGAGGGTGGTCGGCGTCCGTTGCGACGATACAACC
>CAYNFA010000803.1:0-2045 GCA_964396345.1 uncultured Thalassobaculum sp. | reverse complement strand
ATGGGCGAGGAATCCGGTGTGCTGCCGTTGACCGAGGTCGACACCCCGGCTCCCAAGGACGCCTACGCCGAGGCCAAGCTGGCCGCCGAGCGGCTGGTGCTGGCGGCGGCACCCGGGCCGGTGGTGGTGCGGTCGCCGGCGATTTACGGCCGGGCGAGCGGCGGCAACATCCGCCAGATGATCGAGTTCCTGCGTCGTGCGCCGGCGGTGCTGCCGCTCGGTTACGGTGGCAACCGGCGGTCGTTCGTGCACCGCGACAACCTGGTCTCCGCCCTGGTGCGCTGCGTCGAGGCGCCGGAGGCGTCGGGGTGCACCTTCCTGGTCTCGGACGGCCAAGCGATCTCGACCGCCACGCTGGTTCGCCGGATCCTGGGCGCGCTCGGCCGGCGCGCGCTGGTGCTGCCGGTGCCGGGGCGGGTGCTGTCGGCGCTGGTCGCGCGCCGCATGGGCGCGGAGGCGGCGCGACGGCTGGTGGGATCCTACGCGGTCGACGACCGGGCGATCCGCGCCACGCTCGGCTGGACGCCGCCGCTGGACGGCGATCGGGCAATGGCCGACGCCGTCATACCGGGGCCGGACCCATGCCTCTGACCGGGCCGATCGCCGTGCTAGACTGGGCTCCAATCCAGCGGAGGAGCCGGCCGTGACCGGACGGGCGTTCCGACGATCCGCGGCGATCTTCAGCCACGATGTGGCGATGGCGGCGGCATCGTTCCTGCTGTCGCTTTACCTGCGGCTCGGCGACGGCATCTGGTGGTGGCCGCGCCCGGTCGTCGAGACCGGCCTGATCGCCTTCACGCTGACGGCGGCGGCGGTCTTCCTGGTGGTGCGGCTGGACACCGCGGTGTGGCGCTACACCTCGATCGGCGATCTGATCCGGATCGTGCGGGCGGTCCTGCTGATCCTGGCCGGGTTCCTGGTGGTGCAGTTCGCGCTGACCCGGCTCGACGACTTCCCGCGCTCCTTCCTGGTGATCGAGGCGTTCGTGCTGACCTGCCTGCTGGCGGCGCCGCGCTTCGCCTATCGGCTGCTGAAGGACGGATCGCTGTCGGCGGTGCTGGAGCGCAACGCCCAGGACCGGGTGCCGGTGCTGCTGGTCGGCGCCGGCGACGGCTCGGAGCTGTTCATCCGCGAGATGGCGCGCGGCGAGGATGCGACGTACCGGGTGGTCGGCATCGTCGACGACCGCGATTCCCGGACCGGCCGCCAGATCCGCGGCGTGCGCGTGCTGGGCGGGCTCGACGACCTCGCCGCGGTGGTCGACCGGTTGACCGGCCATGGCTTGCGCCCGCAGCGCTTGGTGTTGACGCGGGCGCGCCTGGACGGCGGGACGGTGCGGCGGATCTTCGAGCAGGGCGACGCCCTCGGCATCCCGGTCAGCCGGATGCCGCGGGTCGGCGCCCTGGAGGCGGCCGACGGCGGGGCGGTGACGCTGCGGCCGATCAATGTTGAGGACGTGCTCGGCCGTCCGCAGGCTACCCTCGACCGCGACGCCATGCGGGCGCTGGTGGCGGGGCGCCGGGTGCTGGTCACTGGCGCCGGCGGCACCATCGGCTCCGAGCTGGTCCGTCAGGTCGCCGGCTTCGGCCCGTCGGCGCTGACCCTGGTCGACAGCTCGGAATTCGCGCTCTACAGCATCGACCAGGAAATGGCGGAGGCCGCCCCCGGCCTCGACCGCCGGGCGCTGATCGGGGATGTGCGCGACCGCGCCCGGGTCGCCGAGATCGTGCGCGGGGCAGTCCCCGAAATCGTGTTCCACGCCGCCGCCCTCAAGCACGTCCCGCTGATGGAGGCCAACATCGACGACGCCGTGCTGACCAACGCGATCGGCAGCCGGGTGGTGGCCGACGCCGCGCGGGCGGCCGGGGTGCGGGCGGTGGTGCTGATCTCGACCGACAAGGCGGTCAACCCGACCAACGTCATGGGTGCCACCAAGCGGCTGGCCGAAGCCTATGCCCAAGCCCTCGACCTGGCCGGCGGCAACGGCGGCACCCGGTTCGTGACCACCCGTTTCGGCAACGTGCTCGGCTCGACCGGCTCGGTGG
>CAYNFA010000802.1:0-2058 GCA_964396345.1 uncultured Thalassobaculum sp. | reverse complement strand
GGGCTTGACCGCCGACGGCGGGTCGAGGTGGCGATCGACGCGGTGCGCGCCAAGCTCGGGGACACCGCCATCACCAAGGGCCGCGGCCTGAGGGTCGGCACCCTGAAGCAGTCACCGCCGGGCCGTCCGCGCGACGAGGGCGACAACGTCTGAGGGCCACTCAGCAAGCCTTGGCGTCGAGTGTCTCCAGCCGATCGAGGGTGATGGCCACCCGGATGTCGCCGTAGTCGAGAACCATCCGCCGGGCTATGCCGTTCGCCAGCAGGTCCACCGACATCTCGAAATCGGGCGAGCTCTCGGCCTGGCCCGGCTTGAAGAACGCGAGCCGGACCGGCCAGTACTCCCCAGCCAGCGCCGGATGCTCGATCGGCGCCGGACCCGATCTCGGCGACCCGATCACGGCCGACACCAGCGAGCCCGCCTCGACCTCGCTGCCGTCGAAAACCGTGGCGCGAAAGAACCGCCGCCCTTGTTCCGCGGCGTCGATCAGCCGGAGGGTATGCTCGGTCGGCAGAAGCGTATCCGGGGTCAGCGGTATGCTCTCCTGGCGCGGAGCGGTGAACGACGCCGTTCCGGGAGCGGAACCGAGCGGCAACGGCATGGAAGCGCGGCCCTCGACGTGCTCGCTGCCACCGCCGCGCTCACGATCGATGATGAACCGATAAAGGTCGCCGGCCTTCGACTCCCAGGTGGTGTATTCGGAACTGATCTCGTAGCCGTCCCCGGAGGCGCGCGCGAACGACATCAGGTACCTTTGCTCGATCGCCCAGCCGTCACAGTCGTCCCGCCATTCAAAGCCCATGCGGCCGCGGACGTCGATTATCTCCGACGATGAGGTCGCCCGGGCAAGCGCCACCTTGTACAGCGCACGATGGGCAAGGATCCCGTTCGCCGATGACGCCGTGGCCGCGGACGCCAGCCCCGGCAGGGTGGCGAGCAATGTGAACGCCATAGCCGATGCGATTGCGCGGGTAACCCGCATGAAGTCCCTCCTGGTTGGTTCCGATCCCGACTATCGCACGCGACGGCCGGGTCGGCATCATCCGCCGCCGGCCCTACGAAGGCCGGCAGAACTTGCCGACACCCCGGTGGCGGACCCGACGATCAAGACGACTGTGCGGGCGAAATCGGGCGGATTTCCGGCAGGCATCGCAAACTCAAAGTGGCACAGACGTTGCTTCCTTTGGTCCGACCCCCGACGGAGGTTGGACATGGCGACCGACACTCGAATCATCACCGCCCCACTCGATGGGCAAAGCGTCCGGCTGTACGCCGAGGTCACGGGAATGCTCGCCCGCTTCAACACCTCGTTGGAGCCCGGCACCGAGACGACGTCCGACCGCGCCGATGCCAAGCCGGATACCGCCGAGACCGAGGCGGCGCTTCGTCTGGCGCTGGTCGCGATGAGCGAGGCGCAGCGCCGGATCGAACGCCAGGAGGCCCGGATCCGCGAACTCGAGAGCCTTTCGGTGACCGACGAGTTGACGGGATTGCTGAATCGCCGCGGTTTCAACATGCACCTCGGCAAGGCGCTGGCCCAGGTGAAACGGGGCGAGCGGCGCGGCATGGTGCTGATGATCGACCTTGATCACTTCAAGCCGATCAACGACACCTATGGCCACGCCGCTGGGGACGGCTTGCTGCGCGCGGTAGCCGGAGTCCTGCTCGCCGACGTCCGCGAATGCGACGTGGTTGCCCGTCTTGGCGGCGACGAGTTCGTGGTGCTGATGACAGATCTCGACGACGACGCCTGCGCCTCGCGCGCTGCCTCGCTCTCGGATGGCCTCAACGGCCTCGTCGTGGACTGGCAGGGCGCCCTGCTGCAGATCTCTGCCAGTGTCGGCATGGTCCAGTACACGGCCACCGACACGCCGGGGAATGTTCTCGAACGGGCCGACCGGCTGATGTACCTGCAGAAGCACGCGCGACGGGATCGCGGCAGCCGTCCAAACTGAAAACGGTGCAGCGGTCTGCGGTCAGGAGGCGTGATCGACGCGGACCACCCAGGGTTCGCGGCCGTCGATCCGGCCCAGCGCGGCCATCAACTGATGCGCGGCC
>CAYNFA010000801.1:0-2061 GCA_964396345.1 uncultured Thalassobaculum sp. | reverse complement strand
GGATGCGGGGTGAGATCATGGCGGCGACGGCTCGTCGGGCCGCCATAGCCACGCCGCGCCGCGCACCCCGGAGGAGTCACCGTGGCGGGGCGGCAGCAGGCGGGTGTCGACACGATCTGAGAACACGTACCGTCCCCAGCGCTGGGGCACCCGCTCGTACAGCATCGGCAGGTTGGACAGCCCACCTCCCAGCACGATCACGTCCGGATCGAGGATGTTCACCACATGGCCGAGGCCACGGGACAGGCGGTCGATGTATCGCTCGATATGACTTGCGGCGACGGTGTCACCGGCCTCTGCGGCGTCCACGATGGCGCCGGTCGACAGGCTGCGTCCGGTGGCAAGGCGAAAGCCGTCGGCCAGTCCAGGCCCCGACAGGAACGTCTCGATGCAGCCGTTCAGGCCGCAGTAGCAGGCCGGGCCGGGTCGTTCGTCATCGGTCGGCCAGGGCAGGGGGTTGTGACCCCATTCGCCGGTGATGCCGTTTGGCCCGTCCACCGGGCGCCCGTCGATGACGATCCCGGCGCCGACCCCGGTCCCGAGGATGACGCCGAACACCACGCGCGCGCCGGCGGCCGATCCGTCCGACGCCTCGGAGACCGCGAAGCAGTTGGCGTCGTTCTGGAGGCGGATCGGCCGGCCAAGGGCTTCGGCGAGGTCGCGATCCAGGGGCTTGCCGTTCAACCATGTGGAGTTGGCGTTCTTGACCAGCCCGGTGGCTCGCGACAGTGTTCCCGGGATACCCACACCGATTGTCCCGCGCTGCCTGAGGCCGTCTTCGACCGCCGCGACGAGGCCGGCTACCGCCGACACAGTCGCCCGGTAGTTGTCGCGCGGCGTGGCGATCCGCCGGCGGTCGAGAGCCTCCCCGTCGCGGTTGAGGGCGATGGCCTCGATCTTGCTGCCGCCGAGGTCGACACCAATTCGGATGGCGCTCAACGAGCCGGCGGATGCGTTCGACAAAGCGCCCTCGTCAGTGGTATCAGGCAGTGTATGTGTCTATACTCCGCCAAAGCCGGGGCAGGCGACACAGTCGTCATCGGGACTCGGCCCGACTGATATCCCGACAACGGACGAGGATGGATCGGCGAATGACCTCCGTCGAGACGGGCAGCGGGTCCGGCAAAGTGGCAAGCGGGGCCAAGACGGTCCTGATAGTCGAGGACAACGAGCTGAACATGATTCTCTTCCACGACCTTCTGGAAGCCCACGGCTACAACATCATCGGCACACGGGACGGCATGGAGGCCTTGCGCATTGCGCGGGACAGCCGCCCAGACCTCATCCTGATGGACATCCAGCTTCCGGAAGTTTCCGGGCTGGAGGTGACCAAGTGGATCAAGGAGGACGACCGCCTGAAGTCGATCCCGGTGATCGCCGTGACCGCGTTCGCCATGAAGGGTGACGAGGAGAAGATCCGCGAGGGGGGGTGCGAGGCCTATATCGCGAAGCCGATCTCGGTGACCAACTTCCTTGAGACGGTCAGGAAATACCTAGGGTAGCGGGAGATGCCGGGCCGCGTCCTCGTCGTTGACGACGTTCTGCCGAACGTGAAGCTGCTCGAGGCGAAGCTTAGCAGCGAATATTTCGAGGTGCTGACCGCCAGCAACGGCCCTGAGGCGCTTGAGGTTATCGAGCGCGAAAACCCTGATATAGTCTTGCTTGACGTGATGATGCCGGTGATGGACGGCTTCGAGGTGTGCCGACGGATCAAGGCCGATCCCCGCACCACGCATCTTCCGGTTGTCATGGTGACGGCACTCAGCGATGTCGCCGACCGAGTGCGCGGGATTGAGGCCGGCGCGGACGATTTTCTGACCAAGCCGGTTCTGGATTCGGCGCTGTTCGCGCGCGTCCGATCGCTGTTGCGCCTCAAGATGATGATGGACGAGTGGCGGCTGCGCGAGCAAACCTCCAGCCAGCTTGGAATGCTGGCGCCTCGGGCGATGACCGAGTTGGACGTCACCTCGGCACGGTTGTTGATCATCGAGGACAACGCCATCGATGCGGTCAACATGATCGAGAGCCTGGCCGTCGACAGCGATCAGGTGAGCCGGGTTG
>CAYNFA010000800.1:1019-2065 GCA_964396345.1 uncultured Thalassobaculum sp. | reverse complement strand
GGGCAGACTTCTCTCGGCGATGGTACGCGGGTTGCCAAGCATTCCCCGCGACCCTCCGCCTACGGCACCGTCGACGAGGCCAACGCGGTAATCGGCATCGCGCGTCTAAGCGCGGCCGCCGACGGCGGATCCGATGCGGATGCCATGCTGGCCCGCATCCAGAACGACCTGTTCGACCTGGGCGCTGACCTCTGCACCCCGGAGGCACCCGACCCGAAGTACCCGCCGCTGCGGGTCGTAGCCGCCCAGGTAACCCGGCTGGAGGCGGAGATCGACGCGCTGAACGCCGAATTGTCGCCGCTCGATTCCTTCATCCTGCCGGGGGGCCGGCCGACCGCCGCCTACCTCCACCTTGCCCGCACCGTGGCCCGAAGGGCCGAGCGCGAGATCACCGCGCTCGCCGAGAGCGAGCCGATCAATCCGGAGGCGGTCCGGTACGTGAACCGACTGTCCGACCATCTTTTCGTGCTGGCCCGTTGGGTCAACGACCGGGGTCGGGAAGACGTGCTGTGGGTCCCGGGAGGCAATCGCTGACCGGCAGCGTAGGCGAGCCGACCCGGCGCCGCCGCGCAACACTTCCGCTGCGTCACCTTGACACGTCGGGGGGCGCTTTCTAAAGAGCGGGAACGCCCGGCGAAGATCGGACGATATCCCGGACAGACCGAGGGAGCCATGAAGGTACTCGTCCCCGTCAAGCGGGTGATCGACTACAACGTTAAGGTTCGCGTCAAGGCGGACCAGAGCGGAGTCGAACTCGCGAACGTGAAGATGTCGATGAACCCCTTCGACGAGATCGCCGTCGAGGAGGCGATCCGCATGAAGGAGGCAGGCAAGGCCACGGAGATCGTGGCGATCTCGATCGGCCCGAGTCAGGCGCAGGAGACCATCCGGACCGCGCTGGCGATGGGCGCCGACCGCGGTATCCACGTCGTGCACGACGGCGAGCTGGAGCCGCTGGCGGTCGCCAAGATGCTGAAGGCGATCGTCGAGAAGGAGCAGCCGGGCATCGTCATTCTCGGCAAGCAGGCGATCGACGACGACTGCAA
>CAYNFA010000800.1:0-1009 GCA_964396345.1 uncultured Thalassobaculum sp. | reverse complement strand
GCAACCAGACCGGCCAGATGCTCTCTGCCTTGCTGGGATGGAGCCAGGCCACCTTCGCATCCAAGATCGAGATCGGCGACGGCGCCTTGACGGTGACCCGCGAGGTCGACGGCGGGCTCGAGACCATTACCGTGAAGACCCCAGCGATCGTGACCACCGATCTGCGGCTGAATGAGCCGCGCTACGCCTCGCTGCCGAACATCATGAAAGCCAAGAAGAAGCCGATCGACCAGTCGAGCCCGGCCGATCTCGGCGTTGACCCCGCCCCCCGTCTCGCCACCCTGAAGGTGGTGGAGCCGGCGAAGCGCGGCGGCGGTGTGAAGGTCGCCGACGTGGCCGAGCTGGTGTCCAAGCTGAAGAACGAAGCGAAGGTGATCTGAGATGAGCGCGCTGGTTTTCGCCGAGCACGAGAACGGATCGCTGCGCCCGGCGACGTTGAACGCGGTGACCGCCGCCAGCCAGATGAGCGACCAGGTGGTCGTGCTGGTTGCCGGCAAGGGCTGCGACGCCGCCGCCCAGGCCGCCGCCAAGGTCGCCGGGGTGAGCAAGGTCGTGAAGGTCGACGCCGCCGAATACGAGCACGCGCTGGCCGAGAACCTGGCACCGCTGATCGCCAAGCTGGCCGTCGGGTACAGCCACGTGGTGGCCACCGCGACCAATTCCGGCAAGAACATCATGCCACGGGTCGCGGCGCTTCTCGACGTCGCCCAGGTTTCGGATATCGTCGAGGTGATCGACGCCGAAACCTTCGTTCGACCGATCTACGCCGGCAACGCGCTGGCGACCGTCAAGTCGTCGGACGCCATCAAGGTGGTGACCGTTCGCGCCACCAACTTCGAGGCGGCCGCCGCCGAGGGCGGGTCCGCCACCGTCGAGGACGCTTCGGGCGAGGGCGACCAGGGGCTGTCCAGCTTCGTCGGGCAGGCGCTGTCGAAGTCGGACCGCCCGGAGCTGACCGGCGCCCGGGCGGTGATTTCGGGCGGCCGCGGCATGCAGAACGGCGAGAACT
>CAYNFA010000799.1:0-2066 GCA_964396345.1 uncultured Thalassobaculum sp. | reverse complement strand
CCCGCCAGTTCCTCGGAGAACACGCCCTCCAGGAAACGAGCCGACTGCGCCTCGTCCATGCGGTCGAGGCCGGCGCGCCGGAAGGTGTCGGGGTCAGTCTCCATCACCCAGGTGCTGCGGCCCGGCTCGTACTGGTAGGTGTGGGCGATGAAGACACCGTGCTCGGTCTCGCGGAAGAAGAACGAGAACGCGTCGAGCGGGCGATCGGAGCCCATCCACGCGAAGAAGTTCGGCCGCAGGTCGACCTCCGGGCGGAAATGCTTCTCGAAGCGCCGGCGCACCGCGCTGTTGATGCCGTCGCAGGCGACCACCAGGTCGCTCGCCGCCATCAGCGCCTCGATGTCGGCGACGTCGTGCTGGAACACCAGCTCCACGCCGAGCGCCTGGCAACGCTGGTGCAGCAACTGGAGCAGGGTCGGCCGCGCGCAGCCGCAGAAGCCGTTGCCGCCGATCCGGTGCACGGTGCCCTTGAAGTGGATCTCGATGTCGTCCCAGTAGGCGAAGCGCTCGGTGATCAGGTGATAACTCGCCGGGTCGTAGCGCTCGAAGGTCGCCAGCGTCTCGTCGGAGAACACCACGCCGAAGCCGAAGGTATCGTCCGGCCGGTTGCGCTCGTACACGGTGATGCTCGCGGCGGGACGCGCCGCCTTCATCAGGATCGCGAAGTAGAGACCGGCGGGCCCGCCGCCGACGACCGAGATTCGCATGGCTCGCCTCCAGCGCGCCGACCGGCTTCGGGCCCGACGCCAATAAAAGTTTAAGCTTAAAATATATCACGGGCAACCGGCCGGTCGGCTTGCCCGGCTCCGTGAGAAGTTTTAGGCTTCAAGTAATTTCCGCGAGGGAGCTCACGACCATGATCCTGGACGGGCGCCACGCGCTGGTGACCGGCGGCAGCCGCGGCATCGGCGCCGCGATCGCCGAGGCGCTGGCCGCGTCCGGGGCGCGGGTGACGGTGCTCGGCCGCGACCGGGCGGCGCTCGCCGCAGTCGCCGACCGGACCAGCGGGTTCCAGGTCGTTGCCGACGTCACCGACGCCGCCGCCCTCGACGCCGCCATCACCGAGGCCGAGGCCGGCGCCGGGCCGATCGACATTCTGGTGAACAACGCCGGCGCCGCCGAGACCGCCAAGTTCGCGGTCTCAGACGACGCGCTGTGGGACCGCATGATCGCTCTCAACCTGACCAGCGTCGTGCGGGCCACCCGTCGGGTGCTCCCCGGCATGCTGGAACGCCACTGGGGTCGGGTGATATCGGTCGCCAGCACCGCCGGTCTCAAGGGTTACGCCTACGTTGGCGCCTACAGCGCCGCCAAGCACGCGGTGATCGGGCTGACCCGGTCGCTGGCGCTGGAAACGGCGCGCACCGGGGTGACGGTCAACGCAGTCTGCCCCGGCTACACCGACACCGCCCTGGTGCGCGACAGCGTGGCGCGCCTGACCGCGCGGACCGGCAGGGAGCCTGACGCGCTGATCGCCGAGATGGTGTCCGGCAACCCGCAGCGCCGGCTGATCGAGCCGGCGGAGGTGGCGCGCGTGGTGGCGTGGCTGGCGGACCCGGCATCGGGATCCATGACCGGCCAGGCGATCGCGGTCGCCGGCGGCGAGATCATGTGAGGAGACGATGAGCGCCGAGCCATACGCCCTCGACTCCGAATCCCGCGCCCGCGGCGACCACGCCCATCACAAGGCCGAGCTTCGGCTGTGGCTGCGCCTGCTGACCTGCACCACCATGATCGAGACCGAGATCCGTCGCCGGATGCGCGAGCGGTTCGACATCACCCTGCCGCGCTTCGACCTGATGGCGCAGCTCGAGCGGGTGCCGGACGGCATGACGCTCGGCGAACTGTCGCGCCGGATGATGGTGTCGAACGGCAACGTCACCGGGCTGGTCGATCGCCTGGTGGCCGAGGGGCTGCTGCAGCGCCGGCAGTCCGACACCGACCGGCGCGCCCACTACGTCAGCCTGACCGACGCGGGCCGCCGCAGCTTCGCCGCCATGGCGGCCGAGCACGAGGACTGGGTGGCGGACCTGTTCGCCGACCTAGGCCCAGCCGAGGTTGCATCC
>CAYNFA010000798.1:0-2104 GCA_964396345.1 uncultured Thalassobaculum sp. | reverse complement strand
CCTACGCCGCCGCCCAGGGCCGGTTCCCGGCCGGCGACCGTCTCGGGATCATGACGATCTCCGGCGGGGTCGGTGTGCAGATGGCTGACGCCGCCGAGTATCTCGGGCTGCAGGTACCGGCGATGCCGGAAGCGGCGCAACGGACCTTGAAGGATCTGCTGCCCTACGCGGCGGTCCGCAACCCGGTCGACGTGACCGCCCAGGCCTTCAACGACATTTCGCTGGTCGGCACCAACCTGCGGATGATGCTGGAGGAGGGCGGCTACGATGTCGTCGTCGCGTTCTTCACCGTGGTGGCCGGCAGCCGCTCCATCGCCGACCCGTTGATCGCCACCCTGACCGAGGCGCGCGAGCGGTTTCCGGAGCGCTCGGTGATCCTGTCGCTGGTCGCCTCGGCCGACATCGTCCGCAAGTACGAGGCCGCCGGCTACCCGGTCTACGAGGACCCGACCCGGGCGGTCGCGGCGGCGGCGGCGCTGACCCGGTTCGGCCGGTTCTTCGAGCTTCCACTCGAGGCGTTTCCTCCGCCGGCTCCGGCGGGGGCGCCGGCGGTGCCGGCGAGGTTGCTCGCCGAGCACGACGCCATGGATCTGCTCGAGGTCTGGGGCGTGCCGTTCGTCGCCCGACGGGTCTGCCGCAGCGAGAACGACGCGGTCAAGGCGGCGGCGGCGTTCGGCGGCAAGGTCGTCCTGAAGATCGCCTCGCCCGACATCCAGCACAAGACCGAGGTCGGCGGGGTCATCGTCGGCGTGAAGGGCGAGGACGCCATCCGGCGCGCCTACCACGCGCTGGTCGAGCGGGTTCCGCTGGTGCGCCCCGATGCCCTCATCGAAGGTGTCATCGTCGCCGATATGGCGCCGTCGGGGGTGGAGGCGGTCATCGGGGTGCAGCGCGATCCGACCTTCGGGCCGGTGGTCATGGTCGGGCTCGGTGGCGTGCTGGTCGAAATCCTGGAGGACGTGTCGTTCCGCCTGGCCCCGTTCGGGATCGACGAGGCGCGGCGGATGATCGCCGAACTGAAGGGTGCGCGGATCTTCGGCGGGGTGCGCGGCGCGCCGCCATCCGACGTCGAGGCGCTGGCGGCGCTGCTGGCGCGCGTATCGGTGTTCGCCGCCGCCGAGGCCGACCGGATCATCAGCGTGGATTTGAACCCCGTCCGGGTGCTGCCGGTCGGCCAGGGCGTGGTGGCGCTGGACGCTCTGATCGTGCCGGAGGGATTGGTGCCGGCGGCCGCACCGGCGGTGTCGCGGGAGGGTGCATGAGACCGCAACGCTTCAGGACCCGGATCACCGAGCTGTTCGGCATCCGCCACCCGATCGTGGCCGGCGGGCTGATGTGGTTGTCCGACGCCAACTACGTGGCGGCGGTGGTGAACGCCGGCGGGATGGGCTTCATCACCGCCAAGACCTTCCCCGAGGAGGACCGGTTCGCCGCCGAGCTCGACAGGGCCGCCGCCCTGACCGGCGGCAAGCCGTTCGGCGTCAATCTCTACATGTCGAACCGGCCGGAGCAGAACGAGAGTCTGCCGGCCCAGCTCGAGATCGCGCTTGCCAAGGGGGTTCGGCATTTCGAGACCGCCGGCCTGCCGCCGACGGCGTTCGTCGAGCGCATCAAGGAGGGCGGCGGCGTCGTCTTCCACAAGGTCGCGACCGTCAAGCACGCGGTCTCGGCGGTCGCCAAGCTGCCGATCGACGCGGTGGCGGTGGTCGGCGCGGAGTGTGGCGGCCACCCCGGTCTCAACCTGGTCGGCAGCATCGTGCAGATCCCGCTCGCCGTGCAGCGCATCGACAAGCCGGTTCTGGTCGGCGGCGGCATCGGCACCGGTGCCCAGGTAGCGGCGGCGCTGGCGATGGGCGCCGACGCGGTGCTGATCGGCACCCGCTTCCTGGTGGCGAGCGAGATCTGGTCGCACGAGGCGATCAAGCGCCGCGTCGTCGAGGCCCAGGAAACCGACACCGCGCTGGTGCTGGCCTCGATGCGCAACACCTTCCGAGGCATCGACAACGCCACCACCCGCGCCATCGCCGAGCTTGAGCGGCAGGGCGTGACCGCCTTCGATGCCTACCGCCCCTACGTGACGGGCGGGCTGCAGAAGGAGGCCTAC
>CAYNFA010000797.1:0-2105 GCA_964396345.1 uncultured Thalassobaculum sp. | reverse complement strand
CATCAGCGCGCAGGCGATCGACGCCATGCCGGACGACACGGCAACGGCGTCGGCAGCCCCGTACATCGCGGCGACAGCCTCTTCGAACGACCGGCTGGTCGGGGTGCCGGCCCGGCCGTAGCGATAGCCTTTGAAGTCCTCCTTGCGGGAGGATTCCCAAACCGCCAGGGACGGCTGCAGGATCGTCGAGGCGTGATAGACGGGCGGGTTGACGACGCCGTGATTGTCGTGCGGCCGCCGGCCGGCGTGCACCAGACGGGTGCGGATTGCCATTCCCTTTGGGTCGTCCATGTCCTACCACTCCTCCGGAACGCGGCGTCCAAACGGCGGCGCCGCGCGGCGTCCAGCGTAGCGGCAAACCGATGGAATGATCCAGCCGGACAGCCGCGAGACTTGCCATCTTGCTGTGGAGCATGGTCAGATGATGGCGTTTCGTGCGGTTGCCCGCTTTCGCGGCACTCCGCATCGACCTGCACGCACGTTGAGCAGGCGCGGACCCGGGGGAGGGGATGAAGGCGCGAAACTCGGACGATTGTGGTCTGGCAAGATCCTTGCGTGGAATTGCCGAGGACCGCGACGTCAGGTCTTCGTCATAAACGATAACTGGGTGGGTTTCACATGAAGAAGGTCAGCCTTTTCGGTCTGGGCGCGGGGCTATTGGCCGCCCTGACGTTCACTTCCGAGCCGGCGTTCGCTCAACAGAGCACGCTGGACATCGTCAAGAGCCGGGGGCAGCTGCGTTGCCAGCTCGGCACGCCGGCGCCGGGCTGGTATGAGCTCTCGGACAGCGGCAAGTGGTCGGGCTTCGACGTCGAGAACTGCCGCGCCGTGGCAGCCGCCGTGTTTGGCGATCCCAACAAGATCGAGTACCAGTCGGTCACCTCGGCGGTGCGCTTCACCGCGATGGCGAACGGCGAGTCCGACATGCTGTCGCGGACCACGACCTGGACCCTGTTCCGTGACACCCAACTCGGCCTGGATTTCACGACCGTCTCGTTCTACGACGGCCAGGGCTTCATGGTTAAGAAGGAGTTGGGCGTCAAGAGCGCGTTGGAGCTCAAGGGTGCCACGGTCTGCGTGCTGACCGGCACCACGACCGAGTTGAACCTTACCGACTACAGCCGCACCAACGATCTGGGCATGAACGCAGTGGTGTTCGAGGACAGCAACGTCCGCGACAGCACGTTCTTCACCAACGGCTGCGACGCCATCACGAACGACAAGTCGAGCCTCGCCTCGACCCGCGCCAAGGCGCCGGACACCTCACTCTTCACGATCCTGCCGGAGACCATCTCGAAGGAGCCGCTGGGCCCGGTCGTCCGTCAGAACGACTCCCAGTGGAAGGACATCGTCCTTTGGTCGGTGTTCGCGATGGTTCAGGCCGAGGAATTCGGCATCACCTCGGCGAACATCGACAAGATGGTTGCCGAGACCACCAATCCGGAGATCAAGCGGATGATGGGTGCCGAGGGCGACCTGAACAAGGGTCTCGGCCTGGACCCGAAGTGGGCTTACAACATCATCAAGATGGTGGGCAACTACGGCGAAAACTACGAGGAGTTCATGGGCGAGAAGACCGTCATGAACATCCCGCGCACCGGCTCCCCGAACGCGCTCTGGACCAATGGCGGCATGATGTACTCGCCGCCGTTCCGGTGATCGTCTGAATTTCGGGCACGCCCGGTCGAGCAATCGGCCGGGCGTCTCGATTTCGACGAGCACTTTTTGGTTTGTCCGTTTCGGTTAGACGGAGGGTCCAGGTATGGCCGTTCTCGAAAAGGGATCGCCGCGCCGAGAGACCCGCTCGCTTGGCGAGTGGGTGAACGACGAGCGGGTTCGCTCCGTTTTTTATCAGATCCTGGTGGCCGTCGCGGTCATCTTCGTTGCCCACTACCTGTTCACGAACACCACCGAGAATCTCAAGGCCCGCGGAATGTCCAGCGGGTTCGACTTCCTGGGCTCGACCGCCGGCTTCGCGATCGCCTGGACGGTCCTGCCGTATAGCCCTGACGATAACTACCTCCACGTCTACCTGGTCGGCATCGTCAACACGCTGATGGTGTCGCTGGTGGCGATCGTCTGCATGACGTTGCTCGGGTTCATCG
>CAYNFA010000796.1:0-2110 GCA_964396345.1 uncultured Thalassobaculum sp. | reverse complement strand
GAACGTGGCCTCAACGGTGGGATTGACCTCCCACGTTGGAGCCTGGATGCAGAGCATGTTCCTCGACTCCAACCCACCAGCGAAGCCCTGCCTGAACTTCCGATAAAAGAAGCCCTGCTTACCGAGCGGGGAGGAGATGGACAGGATGCGACCCTCTCGGAAAGGCAATAGTGGCAGCTCGCGGGACCGTGCCAGCTCGAGTTCCTTGCCGGCGACCTGGCCGCGCAGGCTAGCGATCTCGGCTTCCATCGAGGCGCGGTCGCGATTGGACCAGATCGGCCTCAGGTAGCCGAGGACCTCGCCTTCAACGACGCGCTGCCCCAGGCGAGGCAGGCCCCAATCTGCCGCCTCGACCCGGCCATCCTGGCTAGCCTGGACGAGCCCCGATGCCGTCGGGTCGGCGATAACGTGACCTACCAGCTTGCGGCTGCTGGTCACGCCGCCCCGGCACGGGAACCCGGTTCGGATCTGGAGCAGTCGCTGGGCGACCTTGGGCATGAACACGGTGCCATCGGGCAGGCGGATCGACGGCTCCGACATCAGTCGAAGTTCCGACAGCGTCGCGAAGGTTGCCGACTCAGAGTCGGCGTTTTCCGGCATGCCCAGCGCGGGCCAATTGCAGGTTGTGTCCGCCGTGGCTGCGGTCGAGGGTGTCGGAGCGGCGCCTCCAAGCGCGACCCGTTCGATCAAGGGCGGTGCGGCCGGGGTTCTGGTGGCCTTGGCATTGGCGGCGGCGGTCGCAACGGGCAGGGCCGCCTTACGGGACGCCACTACGCTCTCACCGTTCCGCGCCGGGATATCGAGGCCGGGAGTGTGATCGCTCTGCCCGGTGTCCGACCAAACTCCAACACGGCGGTCTTCCGCGGACGTGGAAGCCGGCGTTTCGGACGACAGCGTCCCGGGCTCGGTGTCTACGGTGATGGCCCCCATCAAGGCGGCGGCGTTGGAGGCGAGGATGCGCCCGGTATCCAGAAGTTCGCCACCGAAATAGTAGGCACCGAGCGCCAGTCTCCATCCGGAGTCGGCAACCGAGTCGGCGATTCCGTAGGCAGTGCTGGCCGCCTCGGTAACCACCTGTGGGATTCCCTGAACGCCGACGTCGGACGCCGCCGACACCGGCAATTGTGACACCGGCAATTGTGGGACCGGCAATTGTGGGACCGAATTGCCCGCGGCCGACCCTGTTCGCTCCAGCGCTACGAGCGCCGGTGGGAAGAGGGTCAAAGCCGCGGCGACGGCAGTCAGCCCGATCGTCCCGCGCCGCATCGAAATACCCCTCCCCCTTCCAGCCCCGTTCTGGGTACCAGATATACCCTAGACGCTCCCATTATGTCGGATCAATAACTTAACCATTGTTAAAAGCCATCCATGGTTCATTCCCGGTCCTGAGTTCACGAAGCCGTCAACGCTTGACGCAGCCGGCTGGATCGGCGGAGAACGACATGCAGGATGCGGGCCATGAGGGCAGGGCTTTGGTGGCAGACGGGGTGGTTCGTTTGACGCCCGGCGACCTTTCGGTGACGCCGGGCGACGGCGAAGGTTCGCCGGAGCGGCGCCTCGTCGAACGCTCTGTCCTGGTGCTGGTGGGGCTGACTGGCACCGGCAAGACCACGGCCGCGGATCGCTTGCTGGAGAGCTTGCCGGGGACCGTTGTGTTGCCCGACCGCCGAGCGCTTACCGACCAGCTGATCTTGCCGATGATGACCGGGGACGACAGGCCGGTGGACGATCGGCTGGAGCGGTTTCGGCTGACGGCAGCGTTCAAGGAGCGCCATCCGGGTGGCATGGGCGACGTACTGGCCTGGCTGGTTCTCCCCGAGGGGCTAGCCGAGCGTCCGGTCCTCTTCGACGGGCTGCGCGGGCAGGCGGAGGTGGCTGCCGCCGCGGCCTCGCTTCCGCAAGCAAGGTTCGCGGTGCTGGATTGCCCGCCGGAACACCGGCTGCTCCGGCTCTGCGGGCGGCACGATCCCTTTGACCGCGTCGCCAGCGTCGCCCGGCCGGCAGCGTTGGCATCGCAGCCCGGTGCCGCGGCGACGCGAACCGTCCTGGCGGCAACAGGCTTCGATACCCTGGTCGACACCGAGACTGTCGACCGGGTGGCGGTAACTCT
>CAYNFA010000795.1:0-2117 GCA_964396345.1 uncultured Thalassobaculum sp. | reverse complement strand
GCCGACAAGCTGCAGGACCAGGAGCTGGTGACCCGCAACGCCATCGAGACCGTCGAGCAGAACGGCATCGTGTTCCTGGACGAGATCGACAAGATCGCCCGCACCGAGGAGCGCCGGGGCGGCGACGTCAGCCGCGAGGGTGTGCAGCGCGACCTGCTGCCGCTGATCGAGGGCACGACGGTCGCCACCAAGCATGGACCGGTGAAGACCGATTTCGTGCTGTTCATCGCGTCCGGCGCGTTCCACCTCGCCAAGCCGTCCGACCTGCTGCCGGAGCTGCAGGGCCGCCTGCCGATCCGGGTCGAGCTGCAGGCGCTGACCCGCGACGATCTCCGCCGCATCCTGACCGAGCCGGAGGCGAGCCTGGTCACCCAGTACATCGCCCTGCTGGGGACCGAGGGGGTGACGCTGAGCTTCGCCGAGGATGCCGTCGACGCGGTCGCCGACATGGCGGTGGAGATCAACCGGTCGGTCGAGAACATCGGTGCCAGGCGGTTGCACACCGTCCTGGAGAAGCTTCTGGAGGAGATCAGCTTCACCGCCTCCGACCGCGCCGGCGAGACCATCGTCATCGACGCCGAGCTGGTGCGCGAGCGGGTCGGAAAGCTGGCCAAGGACGCCGATCTCAGCCGCTTCATTCTGTAACGGCGCATCGACGCGGCGGCGGGCGGCGGCCTATGATCCGCCGCCACCGCCACCCGCAGGATGTTGCCGACCCATGACGTTGCGCCATACACCTGTCCGACCGACCGACAATCGGGCGAGCCACACCTTCGACTCGCTGCGTCTGACCGCGGCCTCGGATCCGGGGAACGGGGCGATCTACCTGACGATACTGGGAGAGCATTTCGGCGCGATTCCGGCCGAGCGCCTGCTGCCGATGACCCGCTGGGCGCGCTCGCTGCTCGGCGATATGGCGACCGTGCGCCGGTTCGAAGGCGTCTTCACGCGGATCGCGCGGGCCCATGCCGGTGTCCAGGCGACCCTCGGAGCGCCGGCCCCGGTTCATTCCATCCGGGTCCGCGATCATCGCATCCATTTCGTGATCGATCCCGCCGCCGCCCGGTTCATCAAGTTGAACCTGGTGGCGCAGTGGCCTTACGAGGCGGGCGTGATGCGCTACATGCTGGCGCGCCTCGCGCCGGACGACGTGTTCGCCGATGTCGGCGCGCACGCCGGATACTTCTCGCTGATCGCCAGTTCGCTTGGCGCCGTCGCCTACGCCATCGAGCCGCAACGCGACCTGATCCGGGTGATCGAGCGCAACGCCGCGATCAACGGGGCCGAGCGGTTGCATGCCCTGCCACTGGCGGTATCCAATCGCGACGGCATGACCAGCATGCTGCGGCTCGGCGGCTCGCCCGGCATGCAGATGCACGGCGAACGGATCGGCGACAACCATGCTACGCCGCAGAACCGCCACGTCGACTGGATCCCGACAGTGCGGCTCGACACCCTGTTCGGGGATGAATTGGTGCGGCCGCGATTCGTCAAGATCGACGTCGAGGGGTTGGAATTGCGGGCGTTGGCCGGCGCCGCTCGGCTGATCGACGCCAACGCGACCGCGTTCATCGTTGAGCTGCATCCCCATCTGGTGGCGGACTTCGGCGGCGATCTCAAGGACCTTGGCCGAATGTTCGAAGGGCCGCGCTGGCGCGCGGTCGACGTTTCATCCGACCCGCCGGTGCCGATCGCACTCGCCGACGGCCTTGCCCGGGCGCTCCGCGGCACCAAGGAGGAGGACGGCCGGGTCACCCTGGCGATCGAGCCGTCGGCGTGGCGCCCGGGTCCCTGGCGAGCTGCGCCCTAGCTCCAGTGGCGAGAAAACCGGGCGCTCGCTAATGTACGTTCTGGGAGTTGTTGCGGCGACGTCCGGATCAGACGGCTGTGCCCGCGGCCTCGTCGGCGGGCGTCGGTCGGCGGGCCTCGTCGAGCGCCCGGCGCAGCCTCCGCGCCAGGTCGAGCTTTTCCTCCGGCGTCAGAAATCCGCCGATTTCCAGCCAGCGGCCGTGCGACCGCAGCGTAAGCCGGCTGTGGCGGCGCGGCGGGTCGTCCATGTCGACGGCCAGCCAATAGGGCTGGAAGCTGATCCGCCGGCCGCGCCCGCCGGGGTCGAC
>CAYNFA010000794.1:0-2120 GCA_964396345.1 uncultured Thalassobaculum sp. | reverse complement strand
CATCGAGCTGCCGAACAGTCGGCGCGAGACCGTCTACCTGCGCGACATCCTGGAATCCGACGCCTATTCCAACAGCGGCGGCAAGCTCACCATCGCGCTCGGCAAGGACATCAGCGGCAGCCCGGTCTCCGTGGACCTGGCCCGCATGCCCCACCTGCTGATCGCCGGAACCACCGGCTCCGGCAAGTCGGTGGCCGTCAACACCATGATCCTGTCGCTGCTCTACCGGCTGCCGCCGGAGCGCTGCCGCTTCATCATGGTCGATCCCAAGATGCTCGAGCTGTCGGTGTACGACGGCATCCCGCACCTGCTGTCGCCGGTCGTGACCGACCCGAAGAAGGCGGTGGTCGCGCTGAAATGGACGGTGCGCGAGATGGAAAGCCGGTACCGGGCGATGTCCAAGCTCGGAGTCCGTAACATCGAAGGCTACAACGCCCGCCTCGCCGAGGCGGTGCGCAAGGGCGAGGTCCTGAAGCGCCGGGTGCAGACCGGATTCGACGCCGACACTGGCAAGCCGGTGTTCGAGGAGGAACCGCTCGACCTCACCCCGCTGCCGTTCATCGTGGTGGTCATCGACGAGGTCGCCGACCTGATGCTGGTGGCCGGCAAGGACATCGAGGGCGCGGTGCAGCGCCTGGCGCAGATGGCGCGGGCGGCAGGCATCCACGTGATCATGGCGACCCAGCGGCCGTCGGTCGACGTCATCACCGGCACCATCAAGGCAAACTTCCCGACCCGGATCAGTTTTCAGGTCACGTCCAAGATCGACAGCCGCACCATTCTCGGCGAGCAGGGCGCCGAGCAACTGCTCGGCCAGGGCGACATGCTGTACATGGCCGGCGGCGGACGGATCACCCGCGTCCACGGGCCGTTCTGTTCCGACGAGGAGGTCGAGGACGTGGTGCGCCACCTCAAGGCGCAGGGCGAGCCGGAATACGACGAGAGCGTGACCGAGGACGACGAGGGCCCCGGCGATGCCCTGGGCCTCGGTCTGGGGGGCGAGGGCGGCGGCACCGGCGACGACCTCTACGACCAGGCGGTGGCGATTGTGTCGCGCGAGGGGAAGTGCTCGACCTCGTTCATCCAGCGTCACTTGAAGATCGGGTACAATCGGGCGGCCACCATCGTCGAGCGCATGGAGAGCGAAGGCGTGGTCAGCCAGGCCAATCACGTCGGCAAGCGCGAAGTGCTGGTCGGCGATCATTCCGAGCGGTGATCGCCACCGCTTGGCCACGCCGCGCCTTGATCACGCCACGAGCGCAGCGGCTAATCGGCGCCTGAATCGGTACCCGCGTGGGAGCACATCGAGCGTCATGCTGAAAACACTGACAGCCGCCGTCATGGGAATCGCGCTCGCCGCGGGCCTGCTGACCGGTCCGGCGGAGGCCGCCGAACTGACCGCCGAGGACAAGGCGAACGTCGCTCGCGTCGAGCGGTACTTCAACGGAATTACGTCGATGCGGTCGAGCTTCCTGCAGGCCAGCTCGACCGGGCTCGTCGCGCGCGGCACCGTCTGGTTGCGGCGCCCCGGACGAATGCGGTTCGAGTACGAACCACCGTCTCCCGTTCTCATTACATCGGACGGAATTCTCATTACCTATCAGGATATTGAGCTACAGCAGACAAATCAGATCCCGCTATTCACCTCGCCGCTCGCTGTCCTGGTCAATGAACGGGTCGAGTTCGGCGAACAGCTGATTGTGGAAGCCGTCGAGAGTCAGTCGAACGTCTTGCGGCTGCGGGTCCGGCAGCGCGACGAACCGGATCAGGGCCACGTCACCCTGGTGTTCCAGGACAACCCGCTGGCGCTCAAGCAGTGGACCATCGTCGACGCCCAGCAGGTGTCGGTCAAGGTTGCGCTGCTTGACCCGGAATTCGGAGTCGATATTCCCAACCAACTGTTCCGCCCGCTCGATTTCGGCAAGCCGGGCGACGATGTGGGCCGCTGATAGCGCCGTCCCGTCGGCCCGGCGACGGCTGGAACGCGTGGCGCTGGCCCCGATCGGCCGGCTATACTGACCGCTAAGGGTGCCGAAGCCGGGCGAGCAGGAGGCGAGGGCGAGGATGGTCGAGAGTTCGGCGCCATGGCCGTTGATCGGGGTAACCGCCTGCCGGGTGAA
>CAYNFA010000793.1:0-2135 GCA_964396345.1 uncultured Thalassobaculum sp. | reverse complement strand
CCGAGCTCGCGGATGGTGCGCGCCTGCTCGTAGACCTCGACCTCGATACCCACCGCGTGCAGGCTGAGCGCGGTCGTCAGCCCGCCTATCCCGCCGCCAATCACGATCGCTTTCATCACCGTCCTCCGGGTTCCGAGAGACTATTGTGCCGCGTCCGGCAGCGCCTGGTGATGGGATTTCGGTCGGGCCTTTCGCCGCAGCTCCAACAGGTCCTCGCGCTCGCGCGCGGCGGTCCGGTAGAGCTGGTCCATTCCGGCCAGGTACTGCGGCGGGCAGTGCACGTCGCGCACGCCGTAGAACGCGGCCGCCCGCATCAGGAACGCCGGGTCGACCAGGTGCGGCCGGGCCAGCGCCACCAGGTCGGCGCGGCCGGCGGCCACGATGGTATTGACCTGGTCGGCCGAGACGATGTTCCCGACGCACATGGTGGCGAGCCCGGCCTCGTTGCGGATCTGCTCGGAGAACGGGGTCTGGAACATCCGTCCGAACACCGGCTCGGCGTCGTGCACGGTCTGGCCGGTGGACACGTCGATCAGGTCGCAGCCGTGCTCGGCGAAGGCGCGGGCGATCGCTACGGCGTCGTCGCCGGTGATGCCGCCCTCCTTCCAGTCGGTCGCCGAGATCCGCACCGACATCGGCTTGTCGTCCGGCCAGGCGGCGCGCACCCGGTCGAACACCTCGAGCGGGAAGCGCAGCCGGTTCTCGAGGCTGCCGCCGTAGGCATCGGTGCGCCGGTTGGTCAGCGGCGAGACGAACGAGGCCAGCAGGTAGCCGTGGGCGACGTGCACCTCCAGCATGTCGAAGCCGGCGCGGTCGGCGCGCTCGGCCGCCGCCACGAAGTCGGCGACCACCCGATCCATGTCGGCCCGCGTCATCGCGCGCGGCACCTGGCTGTGCGGGTAGTAGGGAAGCGGCGAGGCGCTGACGATCGGCCAGTTGCCGTCGGGCAGCGGCTCGTCGATGCCGTCCCACATCAGCCGCGTCGACCCCTTGCGCCCGGCGTGGCCAAGTTGCAGGCAGATTCTGGCGGCGGAGTTGGCGTGCACGAAGTCGACGATGCGCTTCCACGCCGCCTCGTGGGCGTCGGTGTAGATCCCGGCGCAGCCCGGCGTGATGCGCGCCTCCTCGGAGACGTCGGTCATCTCGGTGTAGATCAGCCCGGCGCCGCCGAGGGCGCGCGCGCCCAGATGCACCATGTGCCAGTCGCTCGGGCAACCGTCGACCGCCGAGTACTGGCACATCGGCGACAGCACCAGCCGGTTGGCCAGCGTCATGCCGCGCAGCCGGAACGGCTGGAACATCGGCGGCGCCGGCCGGTCGACGTCGACGTCGAAGCCGAGCCGGTCGCGGACCTGCCGCGCCGCCATGCGGTCGACCGCGTCGACGAACGCCGGAGCCCGCAGGCGGAGGTTGTCGTAGGTGATCGACTTCGAGCGCGTCATCAGGCCGAAGGCGAACTGCACCGGGTCCATGCGCCAGAACCGGTCGAGGTGTTCGAACCAGACCAGCGAGACGTCGGCGGCGTGCTGGGTCTTCTCGACGTCCTCGCGGCGCTGCTTCTCGAAACGGGCGAGCGCGGAGCCGACCTCCGGCTCGGCCCGGACCGCCTCGTACAGGGCGATGGCGTCCTCCATGGCGAGCTTGGTGCCGGACCCGATGGAGAAGTGCGCGGTGCCCTTGGCGTCGCCCAGTAGCACGAGGTTGTCCTTGACCCAGCGCGCGTTGCGGATGGTCGGGAAGTTGCGCCAGATCGAGCGGTTGGTGATCAGCCGGTGGCCGTCCAGCTCCTCGGCGAACACGCCCTCAAGGAAACGGGCCGACTGCTCTTCCGTCATGGCGGCGAGGCCGGCGCGCTCGAAGGTCGCCGGATCGGTCTCCAGCACCCAGGTGCTGTGCCCGGGCTCGTACTGGTAGGTGTGGGCGATGAAGATGCCGTGCTCGGTCTCGCGGAAGAAGAACGAGAACGCGTCCAGCGGCTTGTCCGAGCCCATCCAGGTGAAGTGGTTGGGCCGGAGATCCACGGTCGGCTGGAAGTGGTCGGCGAAGCGCCGGCGCACCGCGCTGTTGATGCCGTCGGCCGCGACCACCAGGTCACTGTTCGCGATCAGCGCGTCGAGGTCGGCAACCTCGTGCTC
>CAYNFA010000792.1:0-2135 GCA_964396345.1 uncultured Thalassobaculum sp. | reverse complement strand
TATCCGGCTTGTCGGGAGCACGCCTGCGGCCACCCTCGGATACCGGATCGTGGTTCGACGGCAGGTTGGCATCCCTCCTTGGGGAGCCGTCCCGGAGCGTTCGCGCGGTGGCGTCCAGCCCAGACACCTTGCCGATGAGGGATGCGCCGCAGTGGCGGCATGCCACGGCACCCGGCATCACGACTTCGTTGCAGGACCAGCATCGTCTCGTGCCCTCGGGGCCCAAGCCACCGGATCCAAGTGTTGGTCCGCCCATCAGCATCAGCCGCTACCTCTGGAAGTTTCAGTCTGTGAGCGCCTTCGCAGCGCTCCGTCCGGGTCGTCCGCAAAACGTCAAGGACCCGTCGGGAGCCATCGTCATACCAACGCCCGACCCGCCTGGTCGTTCACCAGAGGTCGCACCTCCCTGCCGTTCCACTCTTGTCGGTGGGTGGCCTATGTGTGCCATCTGCCGGGGCCGCTGCGTCTGTCCCCGCTCGCTTGCGATCACGAGGAAACACGCGGCCTTGGAGATAATTATGATTAAGCAATCGTTAAGATGGTTGTGTTCAAGTCGTGATAATCTGTAACCCATATGGGTCCGAACGAGGCTCAAATGCCTCCGAACGGCGGTTCTGCGCCGATTCTGACACCAAAAATCAACAGATATTCCACGGCATGGGCGATGCCCACTGCACGCTAACCGGCAGGGCGGTACACGTGCGGCCACAAGGAGGGTAGCGTCTCAGGCGTGATCGGCGGCGGGGTGCTCTTCATCCAGCGTCGGATGAACAATCCCATGTTGCGGGCGTGGAAGTTACCGAACGCCCCGCGCAGCGCCTCCTTCTTCTGGCGCACCAGCTTCTGCTTCGGCCAGAGATATGAATGGACGTGCTCGACCCCGATCCATCCGAGTCGATAGCCGGCGTGCACGTACCGCCGGCAGAGGTCGGTGTCCTCGAAATACGCCGGGGTGAACGTGTTGTCGAACAGTCCGAACCGCTCGACCGCGCGGGATCGGATGATCGCGACCGAACCCTGGATGCTGTAGATCCGCTCGGGGTCGCGGTCGGCGGTCAGGCAGGTCTCCATCAACACCCCGGGATCGGCGCAGAGTTGCCAAGCGACCGGGCCGCCGATGGCGACCGCTTCGTCCCGCATGCCGTCCACCAGCCGGTCGAGCCAGCCGGGTCGCCCGAACAGGACGTCCTGGTTCAGCACCACGAAGTAGTCGAACGGCTGCTGGCGATGCACCAGGTCGAAGACGTGGTTGTGTTCGCGCGCGAACCCGACGTTGCGGGCCAGGAACGTCGCCGTGCGGGAGCCACCGGCCCCCACGAACTCGCGGACGAGATCGCGGGTTTCGTCGGCGCTGCCCTGGTCGAGGATGTGAAGGTGGGTGTCGATTTCCCCGGTGATCGACGGTGGCAGCGCGTCGAGGTTGTCGAGCAGGTTCGACAGATATCGCGGCGAGTCCCAGGACAGGATGCTGACCAGGACCGAGATCTTGGGATGCGTCATCCGTCGGCGCGCTCCCGCCGGGCGCGAACCACGTATTGGTAGGCCAGGAAGCGCCGACGATCGAACGCCAGCCCGAAGGCGCCGCACACCTTCTCCAACTCCCCCATGAAGGCTTCGTGACGGTCCCAGTGCGGGATTAGCGGGGCGCCATGGCGCGGGATCAGCGGATCGGCGAACTCCAGGGTACAGCCGCAACCACGGAAAAAGTCGACGATCGTCGAGAGGGTGAAGAACCGCAGGTGGGTGCGGTCGAACAGGCCCTCGTCGCGGTAGTCCCAGCGCCCACCGATCAGCGACAGGATCGCGCTCCAATGCTGGATGTTCGGCAGGCTGGCGCACACCACGCCGCCCGGTTTCAGGAGCCGCAGATGCCGCCCCAGCGTCGCCGCCGGGTCGCGGAAATGCTCCAGGGTATCGGCGTAGATCAAGGCGTCGAACGGCGCGCCCGGCAGAGTCTCACCGAGCGTCTCGGCGTCGCCGGTCTCGACATGGTCCAGCGACCGTCGGGCGATCGCCGCCGCCGCGGCGTCCAACTCGATCCCGGTCCAGCACGACGCCGGGTACCGCTCCTTGTAGGCCCGGCCGAGTTCGCCGGCGGCGCAGCCGACATCCAGCACCGAGCCCAGTCCCGCCGG
>CAYNFA010000791.1:0-2139 GCA_964396345.1 uncultured Thalassobaculum sp. | reverse complement strand
CTGGTGTCGGCGTTCGCCGGGCGCGAGCGCATCCTGGCGGCCTACGATCACGCGATTTCCACCGGCTACCGGTTCTTCTCCTACGGCGACGCGTGCCTGCTGGCGCGGGAGGGCGCATGACCATCGGCTTCGAGATCCTCGGCACCGACGGCGCCGCCCGGCGCGGGCGCATCGCCCTCGCCCACGGCAGCGTCGAGACCCCGGCCTTCATGCCGGTCGGCACGGCGGCGACCGTCAAGGCGATGCGCCCGGAATCGGTCGCCGAGACCGGCGCCGAGATCCTGCTCGGCAACACCTACCACCTGATGCTGCGGCCGACCGCCGAGCGCATCGCCGAGCTCGGCGGGCTGCACCGGTTCATGAACTGGCCGAAGCCGATCCTCACCGACAGCGGCGGCTTCCAGGTCATGTCGCTGGCCGGCCGCCGCAAGATCGACACCGAGGGCGTGACCTTCCGCAGCCACATCGACGGCAGCGAGCACCGCCTGACCCCGGCGCGATCGATAGAGATCCAGGAGCTTCTCGGCGCCGACGTGACCATGGCGTTCGATGAGTGCACGCCGTTTCCCGCCGACCACCGCACCGCCGCCGAGAGCATGCGGCTGTCGATGCGCTGGGCGGAGGGCTCCCGCGCTGCCTTCCGGGACCGCCCCGGCCACTCGCTGTTCGGCATCGTGCAGGGCAGCGTCTACGACGATCTGCGCCGGGAGTCGGCCGCCACCCTCGCCGGCATCGGCTTCGACGGCTACGCGATCGGTGGCCTGGCGGTCGGCGAGGGCCAGTCCGAGATGTTCCGCGTCCTGGACGTGACGGCGCCGCTGCTGCCGCCGGAGCGGCCACGCTACCTGATGGGGGTCGGCAAGCCGGCCGATCTGGTCGGCGCGGTGCGGCGCGGCGTCGACATGTTCGACTGCGTGCTGCCGACCCGGTCGGGGCGCACCGGCCAGGCGCTGACCAGGCGCGGCCAGGTCAACATCCGCAACGCCCGCCACGCCGCCGACCCGCGCCCGCTCGATCCCGACTGCGCCTGCCCGGCCTGCACCGGCTACAGCCGCGCCTATCTGCACCACCTGTCGAAGGCCGACGAGATCCTCGGGCCGATGCTCCTGACCTGGCACAACCTGCATTATTATCAGGACCTGATGGCCGGACTGCGAGCGGCGATCAGCGATCGGTCTCTCGACGACTTCACCGCCGCTTTCGAGGCGCAGCAGGCGGCCGGTGACCTGCCCGCGCCCTAGCGACGGCGGCGCGAACAGGTCCGGGGATTCGGGATTCGTTAGGATTCCTCGTGGCTTGGACGGAAACGGAGGGATGATGTCGCACGACACCGGCATGGACGAGAGGTTCCGGTTGACCCGGACGTACCGACTGCTGGTGCGCGGCACGAACATCAACGCCACCTCCCTGCTCGCGACCGACTACCTGAACCACTTCAACGAGGTGGTGATGATCCTCGAAATGGTCCCGGACATGCCTGAGATCATCGAGGAGGCGGCGGCGTGGCAGCCGGCCTCCTACGTCGAGCATTTCGCTGCCAGCGTGTTCTCCGACAAGGAACTGGCGATCTGGGCCTACAAGAACGCGCCCAAGGAGTACATCGACGCCTTCGAGGAACTGGTGGCCGCCGCCGACACCCTGATCCAGC
The DNA here is from genome assembly GCA_964396345.1 of uncultured Thalassobaculum sp. Lineage (GTDB taxonomy): Bacteria > Pseudomonadota > Alphaproteobacteria > Thalassobaculales > Thalassobaculaceae > Thalassobaculum_A. The sequence goes on along the minus strand of CAYNFA010000791.1, from coordinate 491 downwards.
GCGCCGTCACCGAGCTCAGCCAAATCGCCGAGGTCCTGCCGGAGGACGAGCTGCGCGTTCGGGTGACCGCCCACCTGAAGGGTATCCGCGAGATCCTGGAGCGCATCGGCGCGGTCATCAACGGCACCGTGTTCCGGCTCGACCAGAAGCAGATCGACCTGCTGTTCTCGCCGTGACGGCGCCCGCCGCCCAGGCCACGGGCGAGCCGCTGGCGGCCCGGATCAAGGCGGCGGCGCTGCAGCTCGGCTTCGACGCGGTCGGCATCGCGCCGGCGGCGGTCGGCGCGCGCGAGCGCGACCGTCTCGACGCCTTCGTGGCGGGCGGCGAGCACGGCACCATGGACTGGATGGCGGACACGCTCGACCGTCGGCGCGACCCGGCGGTGCTGTGGCCGGAGGCGCGCAGCGTCATCGTGTGCGCCGCCAACTACGGCCCCGACCACGACCCGCTCGACGACCTGCGGCACCGCGACCGCGCGGCCGTCGCCGTTT
>CAYNFA010000790.1:0-2142 GCA_964396345.1 uncultured Thalassobaculum sp. | reverse complement strand
GTGCAGGAACGCCAGCAGCACGTAGCGGGTGCCGCGCGTTACCGGCCGGGCCTCGTGCAGCAGCGAGCAGGAGAACACCACCGCCTCGCCGGCCGCCGGTCGGTAGCCGAGGTCGCCGTACTCCGGGAACACCAGGTGGCCGCCGTCGTACTCGCCGGTGTTGAGGTTGAGGGTGATCGCGAACCGGCGGGTCCGGCCGGCGCTCGAGGTGTTGTCGCGGTGCGGGCGGAAGTGCCCGCCCTCCTCGGCCTCGTAGCGCACGATCTTGAACAGCTCGTGACGCTGGATCGGCGAGTGGGTGGCGCGCACGATCTCGGGGATCACCCGGCGCTGGAAAATGTGCCGGATCTCGGCCTCGAGCGGCGAGCCGCCGGGCACCACGTGGTCGCGGCGCACCTTGACCTCGGCGTCGGACAGCAGCACCGACTGGCCTTTCACCTGCTGCAGGAATCCGGACGGCTCGTTGCCCTCGCTGTCGTGGACGTGCATCAGCCATCGGCACCAATCCGGCGACAGCACGTCGGGGATCAGCATCACCGGGGCCTGCACGGCCGGGGCGTCGCGGAACGCCGTCGCCGGCAGGCGGGCGTGGACCAGGGCGAGGCAGGCCTCGGCGTGGCGGGCGGGATCCCCATCGACCGGCAGCAGCGCCGCCAGCCGCGACGACCGGTCGAACACCGCCGTCGCCGGTCCGGACAGGCCGAGGTTGTGGGCAAGGCGCCCGCCAGCGTCCGCGAGCGGTACCACAGCGTCGACAGGCCGGGTGACGGCGATCGTGTCGAGGCCGCCGGGGCGAACGAGGTAGAGGTCGGCGCCGGCGGCGGTGAAGCCGTCGGCGAGCGCGCCGAGCGCCTCCGCAACCGGCCGGGCGTCGCCGGTGCCGGCGGCGACGTGCACCACCGCGGTCCGTCCGGCCATGCGGGTGATCGGCTTCGGCTTGCCGTCCACGGCCAGGAGTTCGACGACCGGGGCGACGTCGCCGACGTCGAACCAGGGATGAAGGGATGGCTTCTGCATGGCGCGCATCTTGGCGGCGACGGGCGGCGGCGGCAACGCCGTCGCGCGCCGGTCCGGCCGCGGCGGTGACGGAAAACTGCGGCTGCGGCGTTGGAGGCCTCCGGGACGGCGGAAGGAGGTGACTCATGAAGTCGTGCGTGACGCGATCGCTCGTCGTTCTCGCTGTCCTGGCCGGGTTCGCCGTGGCATCGCCAGCGCCGGCGCGTGCCGATTCCATCGGACTCAGGCCGATTCCATCGGACTCAGATTGTAATTCTCCGACGGCGACCGCGACGACCGCCGCCGTGACCACGATCGCCGGCACCACCGGGAGTCCTGGCACCATCGCGACTCCTGGCTGGACCACGGCCGCCATCGCCGCCAGGGCCCGCTGTCCTGGGACTGTGTCCATCCGCACCGGTCCGGCCATCCCGACGCCCGCCCGCCGGCGCGGCACTGCCAGATGATGTGGAGCCACTGGCACCGGGGCTTCGTGCGGGTCTGCCGCTGAACCACCGCCGCGCGCCCACTCGCGGAGCGGCGGGTGGCTTCCGGCTCGCGCTGCGCTTGGCCGGGACGACGACAGGACGGGGGAGGGGTGCCGAGCGGCTGTCCGAGGTCCACGGCGCGATGGCGGCTTGCCGACGGTCCCGCCGATGGAGCGGCGGTGTGACGCAGCGTGTCAAAGCAGGGGCGCCGGAGTCGGTGGCTTGCGGCCCCCGACGGGCGCTGCTATCCGGGGCTGGCGTGTCACCCGCTGGGGCCCTTCCATGCTGCGTCCGTTCTACGACTGGACCCTCCGGGTCGCTGGCGACAAGCGTGCCGATTGGTGGCTGGCGCTGGTCTCCTTCGTCGAGAGTTCGGTGTTCCCGATCCCGCCGGACGTGATGATCGTGCCGATGGTCCTGGCCGACCGCAGCCGGGCGTGGCGCGTGGCGACCGTCGCGACCGTCGCCTCGGTGGTCGGCGGCCTGCTCGGCTATGCCATCGGCAGCCTGTTCTTCGACACGGTCGGCCAGCCGATCCTCGACCTGTACGGCTATGCCGACAAGTTCGCGGCGTTCGCCGAGCGCTACAACGAGTGGGGGGCATGGATCGTGTTCGGGGCCGGGATCACGCCGTTCCCCTACAAGGTCATCACCATCG
>CAYNFA010000789.1:0-2144 GCA_964396345.1 uncultured Thalassobaculum sp. | reverse complement strand
CGCGCTGGGCCGACGGCGAGCCGGTGATCGGGCGCAGGGCGGTGGTCCGGTTGTCCATTCCCCAGGTGGCGTCGGTCGGCGCCCAGAACCCCGGGATCAGCCGTGTGTAGGCGTTCACCGTCGACGCGGTCATCGCCAGCAGCTCTGGCATCAGCGCCTGTTGGCCGCCGACGAACCAGCGCATGGTATCGGACATGGTGTCGGCCGCCCTGGCGTCGTGGAACACCGGCTTGCCCTTGCGGTCGGTCAGGGACAGGTGGATGTGGCCGGATTGCCCGGGGACGTCCTTCGACCACTTGGCCATGAAGGTCGCCATGATGTTGTGGCGCTGAAAGAACACCTTGGAGAATGTCTTGAATAGGGCCGCCCGGTCCGCCGCGTCGAGCGCGTCGGTCACCTGGATCGCCGCTTCCAGAACGCCGGGTCCGGTCTCGGTGTGCAAGCCCTCGATCGGGATCCCCATCTGCTCCATCGTCTCGACGAAGCTGAGGTGCAGGTCGGCGTGCACCGACGAGCGGAGCGCCGAGTAGCCGAAGAAGCCCGGCGTCAGCGGCTTGAGGTTCTTGTAATTCTTGGCGCGCACCGAGTCCGGCGTCTCGTCGAACAGGAAGAACTCATACTCGCACGCCGCCTTGACGCCGAAGCCCATGCCGGCCGCCTTGTCGATCATCCGGCGCAGGGCGCCGCGCGGGCAGACGTTCTCCCACTTGCCGGCGAACTCCGAGAGCATGAACACCATGTCCGGCTCAAACGGCACGTCGCGGCAGGTCTCGGGCAGCAGGCGCAGTTCAGCGTCCGGGTAGCCGGTGTGCCAGCCGGTGACCTGCACGTTGTCGTAGAGCTGGTCGTTGCTGTCCCAGCCCAGCACCACGTCGCAGAAGCCGTAGCCCTTCTTGAGCGCGCTCTCGAACTTGTCGCGGCCCATCCATTTTCCGCGCAGGATGCCGTCGATGTCGAACACCCCGACCTTGACGTGCGACAGACGCCGCTCATCCACCAGCGCCAGTGCCTGTTCGGCGGTTTTGACCTCACTCGGCTCCATGCGCCAAAGTCTCCCGGTTACGCTTGCCTTGGATCTGTGGCGCCCCGCGGCGTCAGAGCGCACTCTAACGACAATCCCGGCGCGACTGGAAGCGCCGAGGGAGGAACCCGATGGCTGACCTCGCCGACCGCCTCGCCGCCTGCTACGCCAGCGCCGTGCACGACGTGCTGCGCATCAAGGGTTATGGAAACCAAGTTCTGCCAACGTCAATTCGGGCCCTCGACCCGACCCGTCGGCTGGCCGGCGAGATCTACACGATCTCGGGCCATGTCGATCAGACGCTGTCGCGCCACGAGACTCTGCTGCGCTGGAGCCGGGTGCTCTCGCGGGTCCCGGGCGGCAAGGTGCTGGTATGCCAGCCGAACACCAAGGCGGTGGCGCTGATGGGCGAATTGTCGGCGCAGGCACTCCGCGTCAAACACACTCGCGGCTACGTCGTCGACGGTCACTGCCGCGACACCGACTTCGTCCTTGAGATGGGGTTCCCGGTGTTCTGCGAGGCCAACACGCCGGCCGACATCGTCGAGCGCTGGACCTACGACACGCTCGGCGAGCCGGTGACGATCGGCTCGGTCACCATTCGCTCGGGCGACTGGCTGCTGGGCGACCGCGACGGCGTGGTGATCATTCCCAAGGAGATCGCCGAAGACGTCGTGTCCGACACCGAGGCGGTCATGGGCACCGAGGGGGATATGCGGCGCGCCATCATGGACGGCATGGACCCGGAGCAGGCCTATCTGAAATTCGGCAAGTTCTGATCGGACCAAATTCTCAGCAATGGACTCGCCCGAAACGAGAACGCCCGCCTTGCGGCGGGCGTCTCAATTTTTTAGGCGAAGCGACGGAGGTATCAGGCGGCGGTCCGCGCCTGCGCCTTCTCGATCCGCTTCTTCAGGCGCCGCGCCTCCTGCGGGAGGCCGTCGGCCTTCGCCTTGGCGAGGTAGGCGTCGAGACCGCCATTGTGCTCGATCGAGCGGATCGCGTGGGCCGACAGCCGCAGCCGGATCATCTGGCCGAGCGCGTCGGACAGCAGCGCCGTCTCCTGCAGGTTCGGCAGGAAGCGCCGACGGGTCCTGTTGTTCGCGTGGCTGACGTTGTTGCC
>CAYNFA010000788.1:0-2145 GCA_964396345.1 uncultured Thalassobaculum sp. | reverse complement strand
CGTCGATCTCGGCGGGTTCGGTGTGGTCCGGCACCAGGCCGATCTGGCGCACCAGGTCGGCGCGCCGGGGCGACGCCGAGGCCAGCACGAAGGCGGCGGCGTCGGGCGCTTGCAGGATGACACCGCCGGAGGCGGGTCCAATCGCGGTCGAGGGAGTCGCTTGAAGCGGAATGATAATCGGCCCTTTGGTTAAGTCGCGGCGGGTCGTCTCGACGGTGGTTCCGGAGAACCGGGTCGCGCCGCCCTTCGCCATGGCCTCGGCCGCCACCGCCGCGGACGCCGGCATAAGTGCTGGGGCCGCCGCCGCCGTCAAGCCGTTTGGCGGGGAGGCCTCAGGGTGCGGGCCGCTACGCGACGTCGGGAAACCGCGCCCGGATCCGACGGTCGAGTTCGTCGCGCACCGCGCGGTAGGCGTCCAGGCGGGTCTCGCGGTTGCCCTCGATCATGGTGACGTCGAGGGTCGGCCAGTACTCGATGTCGCACGCCATGGTGCGGGTCAGCTCGATGGCGCGGTGCTGGGCCTCCGGCGACAGCGAAACGATGAGGTCGAAGAAGCCGTCCTCCAATTGCTCGAAGCTCTTCGGCCGGTGCTTGTTCATGTCGATCCCGATCTCGGCCATCACCTCGACCACGAACGGGTCCAGTTCGCCGTGCCGGGCGCCGCAGGAATCCACGTAGACGCGGGTCCCCAGCCGCCGCTTCAGCAGCGCCTCGGCCATCGGCGAGCGCACCACGTTCATGTTGCAGGCGAACAGCACGGCGCTAGGCCGGGCGATCGGGGCGAGAGGGTCGATCGACACCCGCATCAGCCCCGGATGTGCAGGACGCAAAGCAGCGTGAACAGGCGCCGGGCGGTCGGGAAATCCATTGCCATCCGGTCCAGCAGCCGCTCCTGGAGCAGCGTCGAACCTTCGTTGTGCAGCCCGCGCCGCCCCATGTCGATGGCCTCGATCTGCGACGGCGACAGCCGCTTGATGGCGTCGTAGTAGCTTTCGCAGACTAGGAAGTAGTCCCGGACCACCCGCCGGAACGGCATCAACGGCAGGGCGACCGTCGACTGCGGCCCGTCGCCGGTGTCGCGGACGTCGAGGATCAGCCGGTTCTCCTCGATCCTGAGGTGCAGGTGATAGGGTCCGTCGCCAGCGCCGAGCGGCCGGAAGCGGTTCTCCTCGAGCAGATCGTAGATCGCGATCGCGCGCTCCTGCTCGACCTCGGGGCTGCGCCGAATCACGGTACGTTCGTCGAGGCTGATGTGGACGATCCGCGCGTCCTCGCCCGTCAGGTCGAGGTCGAAGCCCGCCGCCTTGCCCGGCGCGTCGTCCGGATCACGATCCGGCATGCGCCCTCCCTCACGCTCCGATTCAGCGTCTGTTCAGGCGGACTGCGATCGAGCGCGCGTGCGCGTCAAGGCCCTCCGCCTCCGCCAATGTAATCGCGGCAGGGCCGATCGCCGCAAGGCTTGCGGCGTCGCAAGCCACCAATGTGGTGCGCTTGAGGAAGTCGAGTACCCCCAGACCCGAGGAAAACCGGGCGGTGCGGGCGGTCGGCAGCACGTGGTTCGGACCCGCGACGTAGTCGCCCACGGCCTCGGGCGCGAACCGGCCGAGGAAGATCGCGCCGGCGTGGCGGACCTTGGCGGCCAGCGCCTCGGGGTCGGCGACCGCCAGTTCGAGGTGTTCGGGGGCCAGCCGGTCGACCAGCGCCGGCGCCTCGTCCATCGAGCCGACGACGATCACCGCACCCTGGTCGCGCCAGCTCTCGCCGGCAATCGCCCGGCGCGGCAGGGTGATGAGGTGATCCTCGACCGCCGCCACCACCCGGTCGGCGAAAGCGGCGTCGTCGGTGACCAGGATCGACTGCGCCGCCTCGTCGTGCTCGGCCTGGCTGAGCAGGTCGATGGCGATCCAGGACGGGTCGTTGTCGGCGTCGGCCACCACCAGGATCTCCGAGGGGCCGGCGATCGAGTCGATCCCGACCCGCCCGAACACCAGGCGCTTGGCGGCCGCGACGTAGGCGTTTCCGGGGCCGACGATCTTGTCGACCGGCCGTATGCTCTCGGTGCCGTAGGCGAGCGCGCCGATCGCCTGGGCGCCGCCGACCCGCCACAGCTCGGTCAGCCCGGCGATTCGGGCGGCAGCCAGCACC
>CAYNFA010000787.1:0-2155 GCA_964396345.1 uncultured Thalassobaculum sp. | reverse complement strand
GCGCCAACCAGGTTGGCGCCCACGATCGTCGCGCCGTCCAACTGCGCGCCCGACAGGTCGGCGCCGATCGCCAGGGAATCGGTGAGGTCGGCGTGGCTGAGGTCGGCGTCGACCAGGATGGCGTTTCGCAACACGACACCTGCCATCGACGCGCGGCGCAGCGACGCGCGCTCCAGGTTGGCGCCGGTCAGGTCGGTGTGAGCCATCACCGCCCTCTCGAGCTTCGCGCCCGTCAGGTTGGCCCGGTGCATCCGCGCGCCGGCAAAAGTGACTGGCTCGGCGGGGACGCCGTCGGACGATTCCGTCGGCAGTCCGCTGGCGCCCCGCAACGAGACCGACCGCAGGTCGGCTCCCTCGAACACCGCGCCGACCAGCCGGGCGCCGCTGAGGTCGGCCTCGAACAACGTAGCGTTGACAAAGCTGACACCCGACAGATCGGCGCCGACCAGCACGGCGCGAGTCAGATTGGCGCCGACGAAACGGGCGCCTTGCAAGGTAGCGCCGGCGAAGTCCACCTCACGCAGATCCGCGCCAGTGAAATCAAATCCGAAAAGATTGGCGTGGGCGAAAGAGGCCGGACGGCCATCATGCGTCCCATCGAGCCATCGCCGATGGGCCGCGAGCTTGCGATACACGACATCGCGCGGAGTGAAGGACGATGTAGTCATCGACCAATACTACCAAATTGACGTTTAACGAGCGGTTAACGCCTGGGCAGGGCAACCGTTTCAATTCACTAACCTCAATCGACTGCCCCGATTTCACTGCCTTCCGAGGCGGCGCTCCGTCTCGGCCACCGCCGATTCGATCCCGTCGGCAACCAGATCGATTTCGGCGGCAGTCACGATCAATGGCGGCGCCACCATCACCCAGTCGCCGTCGCGCCCGGCGTTGGTCCGGCGCTGGTAGAGGATCAGCCCCTGCTCGATCGCGACCCTAGCCAGAACGGAGGCAGCCATCACCGAGGGCGCAAACGGCGCCTTGGTGTCCTTGTCAGCCACCAGTTCGAGCGCCATCAGCAGGCCCTTGCCGCGAACATCGCCGACGATCGGCGAGCGCTCGGCGAGCCCGTCCAGCCGGGCACGCAACCGCGCACCCTGCGCCGCCGCGTTCGCGATCAAGCCGCCGTCGAGGGTTTCGTCGAGGACCGCCAGCCCGACAGCGCACGCGAGAGGATTCCCGAAGGCCGTGTGGCCGTGCATGAAACCGCCGCCGCCGGCGACCTCGGCGACCCGGTCGCGGGGTGCCAGGACCACGCCCAGAGGGAAATAGCCAGCCCCGGCTCCCTTGGCGACGACCACCAGATCCGGCCGGCAGTCGGGCCAGTGCTCATGGGACAGGAACGCCCCGGTCCTGCCGCCGCCGCTCATCACCTCGTCGTGGATCAGCAGCAGACCGTAGCGATCGCAGATCTCGCGCACCCGACGCATGTAGACGGCGTGCGGCACCAGCGCCCCGGTGGCAAGACCACCCACCGGTTCCTGTATGTAAGCGAGCACCGTCTCCGGACCTTCGTCCAGGACCGTCCGCTCCAGGACATCGGCGCAGTGCTCGGCCCAACTCTGCTGGTCGAACCCGTCGGGTATCCGGTAGGTGATCGGCGCCGGCACCTTCGGCATCGACCGCATCATCGGTCCGAACAAGTCGTGCGCCGCCGGATCGCCGGTGACGGACAAGGCGCCGAGGGTGCCACCGTGATAGGAGGGCTGACGCGACACCACCTTCCAGCGCGACGCCTCGCCACGCGCCACCGCCATCTGACGGGCCAGCTTCATCGCCGCCTCGTTGGCCTCGGAACCGCCCGACACCACGAAGACCCGCTCGTAACCGGGCCCCGCCGCCTCGGCTAGCCGCTCGGCGAAGCGGCGGTTGGCCGCGCTCTCGAAGGTTCCCGGATTGGCGAACGCCGCCGCCTCGGCCTGCACCTGCAGCGCGTCCAGGACCCGGCGATTGCCGTAGCCGATGTTGCAGGCCACCGGTCCCGATCCGGCGTCCAGGTAGCGCCGGCCGGTGGTGTCCCACATGTAGATGCCCTCGGCGCGCGCGATCCGTGGGCGCGCTGGCGTCCCCGGCGGCACGGCGAACACCTGGACCGGCTCGCCGCGCTCCAAGGTACCAAGCGCCGGCGCCGGGTCGTCGATCCCATCCGCCAGCG
>CAYNFA010000786.1:0-2155 GCA_964396345.1 uncultured Thalassobaculum sp. | reverse complement strand
CACGGCCTCGTACCAGTCGGCGGTCGCGCGCTCCTCGATCAGGCTCGAGGCGTCGTACAGCGACAGGCCGTAGTCGCGCATGAACCGCGCCTTCTTGACGTCGGGCAGTTCCGGCAGCGCCGCCTTCAACTCGGCGATCCGGGCCGGGTCGAGCTTCAGCGGCAGCAGGTCGGGATCGGGGAAGTAGCGGTAGTCGTGCGCCTCCTCCTTGGAGCGCATCGAGCGGGTCTCGCCGCGGTTGGCGTCGAACAGCCTTGTCTCCTGGTCGATGCTGCCGCCGGCCTCCAGGATCTCGATCTGGCGCCGCGCCTCGTATTCGATAGCCTGCTGGACGAAGCGGATCGAGTTGACGTTCTTGATCTCGCAGCGCGTGCCATACCCGTCGACCGGTTTGCGCACCGACACGTTGACGTCGCAGCGCATCGAGCCTTCCTGCATGTTGCCGTCGCAGGTGCCGATGTAGCGCAGGATCGAGCGCAGCTTCTTGATGTACGCCGCGGTTTCCTCCGGCGAGCGCAGATCGGGCTTGGAGACGATCTCCATCAGCGCCACGCCGGACCGGTTCAGGTCGATGTAGGACTTGGTCGGGTGCTGGTCGTGCAGTGACTTGCCGGCGTCCTGCTCCAGGTGCAGGCGCTCGATGCCGACTTCCTTGACCGAGCCGTCGGGCAGGTCGAGATGCACCACGCCCTCACCCACGATCGGCTGCTGGTACTGGCTGATCTGGTAGCCCTGCGGCAGGTCGGCGTAGAAGTAGTTCTTGCGGTCGAAGACGCTGACCTCGTTGACCGTCGCCTCCAGCGCCAGGCCGGTGCGCACCGCCTGGTCGACGCATTCGCGGTTGATCACCGGAAGCATTCCCGGCATCGCCGCGTCCACCAGGCTGACCTGGGTGTTCGGCTCGGCGCCGAAGGTGGTGGCGGCGCCGGAGAACAGCTTGGACTTGGAGATCACCTGGGCGTGCACCTCGAGGCCGATCACGACCTCCCAGGCGCCGGTCTCACCCTGGATGCGGTACGGTGCGGCGCCGTCCTGCTCGGCCATCGCTCAGACCCCTTCCAGCATGGCGGGCCGCGCCGTGAACGCCGCCGCGTTCTCGATCGCCCGGCCGACCCGCAGGACCATCGGCTCGTCGAACATCCGCCCGAGCACCTGCAGGCCGAGCGGCAGCCCGCGCGCCGACAGCCCGGCCGGCACCGACATGCCCGGCAATCCCGCGAGGCTGGCCGGCACCGTGAACACGTCGTTCAGGTACATCTTCACCGGGTCGTCCTCGTTGGCGCCGACCGCGAAGGCGTCGGACGGCGCGGTCGGGGTCAGGATCGCGTCGACCTTGCCGAACGCTTCGTCGAAGTCGCGCCGGATCAGGGCGCGCACCCGCTGCGCCTTGCGGTAATAGGCGTCGTAGTAGCCGGCCGACAGCACGTAGGTGCCGATCAGGACGCGGCGCTGGACCTCGGCGCCGAAGCCGGCGCCGCGGGTGTTGGCGTACATCGCCGACAGGTTCTCGCCCTCGACCCGCAGTCCGTAGCGCACGCCGTCGTAGCGCGCCAGGTTCGACGACGCCTCGGCCGGTGCGACGATGTAGTAGGTTGGCAGCGCGTATCGGGTATGCGGCAGGGAGATGTCGACGATCTCGGCGCCGGCGTCGCGCAGCCAGGCGATGCCCCTCGTCCAGATCTCCTCGATCTCCGACGGCATGCCATCGACCCGGTACTCCGCCGGCACGCCGATCCGCAACCCCTTCACGCCGGCCTCCAGCGACGCCTCGAGATCGGGCAGCGCCTCGGCGGCGGAGGTCGAATCCTTCGGATCGTGCCCGGCCATCGCCGACAGCATGACGGCGGCGTCGCGCACCGTGCGGGTCATCGGCCCGGCCTGGTCTAGGGACGAGGCAAACGCGACGATGCCCCAGCGCGAGCAGCGCCCGTAGCTCGGCTTCAGCCCGACGATGCCGGTGAAGCTGGCGGGCTGGCGGATCGAGCCGCCGGTGTCGGTGCCGGTGGCCGCCAGCGCCGACCAGCCAGCGACCGCCGCCGCCGAGCCGCCGGACGAGCCGCCCGGGACCAGCGGGGCCCCGGCGTCCTGCGCGCCGCGCCACGGGTTGATCGCCGGACCGTAGAACGAGGTACCGCTGGAAGAGCCCATGGCGAAC
>CAYNFA010000785.1:0-2163 GCA_964396345.1 uncultured Thalassobaculum sp. | reverse complement strand
ATGTCACCGTCTGCGCTGGCGGGAACGAGGTTCGCCCGCAGACTATCCATCTGGGATCACGGGGGAAAGGTTGCTGCCGTCGAGCGGGCCTCGCACGCCGGGGCGGCATCACTGCTTCGAGGCCGACCGTCGTCAGGTCCACCAGAGAGTTCCGTAACGCGCATAATGTATATTATGGGAAATTACGTGTCAGGATCCGCGGGGCAGCTCCAGTCGTCGATGGTGAAGTAACCGGATTCGTAGACCGCCGCTTCCGAGATCCGCGCCGTGTGCTCCGCGTCATAGCCGTTCACATACGACCAGACCACCTGGTTGGCTGCGTCCACCTCAATCACCCGGCCGGCTTCGGCGTCGGTGATCAGCAGCCCGCCGTTGCCGAGGCGCTGGTGCTTGCCACGGCGCGTCGCATGGAACCGCTCGCCGTCCCTGGCCCCGTAAACGAGTCGATGCTCGCGCGTCTCCGGATCGACCTCGACGATCCTGGATCCGCCCAGGATGTCGCCGGTCCGGGTTTCGTCACGGTTGTTGTCGAACACGCTGATCGTGCCGCCGGCCACCCAGTCCGGATCGTGCTGGCGGATCCAGCCGCCGATATGCCACCACTTGATCAATCGGGTCTCCCGATCAAGCACCAGCACCAGGTTCCGGTTTCGGAGCGAAATCAGGAGATCGCCCGCCCGGAAGGATGGAAAGTCCGCGGCCAGCCGCTCGGGAAGTTCCTCGATGTCGTTCAGGTGGAAGAGCTCCGCGTCGAAATCATAGCGCACCGTCGGAATGGTGGTCGGACCGGCCCTGCCGGTCAGCGTCAGCAGCCCAAGCGCGTCGCTGGCGATGAAGGAATCCAGCAGCGACACCTCCTCGATCAGTTCGCCGTCGGCGGAGACCTTCCAGAGGGTGTCTTCGGCGAACGGCGGACGGAACATCGGGTGCGGTGAGCGGTCGCCTTCGAAATGCCCTCGCGTGCCGGCGACCCAGAAACTTCCGTCCGCGTTGGCGTCCACAGAATGGTGCGCCGGCCCCGCCAGACGCCAGATTACCGAGCCGCACCGGTCCATCTTGAACAAGCCAATGTAGTCCAGGTTGAAGACGATCGAGCCGTCGGGCATGGCCACGACGCCGTGGGAGTCGAAATGCCACTCCGTGCTCGGCACGTTGCGGACGTGCGTCACGCCCTCCATGAGTTTGGGGCCATTCAGCGGCCACCGCCGCACCGGCTGGCCGTCCCGCCCCACCAGCCGGATCTCGATGCCGCCATCGAAGAATCCCTGCAGAAGGACGAGGTCGGCGGCTTGATCCGCCAGTCTGTTCACCACGACGCCGTCACCCTCGAAACGCCTCTGGTCAATCCAGTGCACCGGCTTCGGGTTCACGATGCTGGAGGGATCACGCACCGCCTGCTTCGCCAGTTCCTTCGACTCCTCAATGAGGTCGAACAGCGCGGTTTGCTTGACCGCCGTGTAGACGCCGAAGGCGAACGCCAGTCCGAGCAGCAAGAGAGCGCCGGAGATGATTGATACGATACGCGACATCGTGGGTTTCCCTCCCCAAAGTGATCACGGTCGGTAAGGCGAGGCGGCCTGGAGCGCGGCGTCCAGATCACGGGCGATTGCGACCAGGCCGGGGTCGAACCGGCCGGCGTCGGTGCGGGTCGCTACCGTCCGGAAATGGCTGGTTACGTCCCGCCCCTGAAGGTCGAGCCTGACATCACGGCACAACGCCTCCATCACCGGCCCCGGGTGTTCGCCCAGCGCGCCCTGCGGAACCAGGTGCAGGCCCCCAGCCCTGGCCAGAATCTCGCGGTTCCCGGCGATCCAGTAGGCCAGCCAGTAGTCCGGATCCTTCGGCTCCAGGCCATCGGTCAGTTCAGCTAAGCCATCGAAGGCGATCGGCGTGTGCAGTTCACCGAATTCGAGATGGCCGATGTCGCGCATGTAGCGTTTGACGAATGGGTCGCGGGCGTGCTGCTCGGCGAAGTTCTCGTGCTGGCGCAGCAACGACGCCGCATGCTCGATCGGGTCGCGCAGCGGGACCACGATGTGCGCTCCGGGGAACATCACGGGCAGCAGGTCCAGGCGGGCGATGTTGCCGTTGTTCTTGGAGACGTAGCGCCCCTCCCCGCGGCATCGCAGCGCGACGATCTTGCGGAAGTGCCGACGGAAGAAC
>CAYNFA010000784.1:0-2170 GCA_964396345.1 uncultured Thalassobaculum sp. | reverse complement strand
GACGCTGCCCGAGCCGGCTCCGCCCGACCCGACGCTGCCCGACCCGACGCTGCCCGACCCGACGCTGCCCGAGCCGGCTCCGCCGGACCCGACGCTGCCCGACCCGGCTCCCGATCCGGATGACCCGCTCCCGTTGGCGCCAACCGCGTCCGAGGTTCCGCCGGGTTCCCCGGCGCTCGACGTTCCGCCGGGTCCCCCGGCGCCCGACGTTCCGCCGGATCCCCCGGCGCCCGAAGCCCCAGAGCCGGCTGCACCGCTGCCACCCGGATCGGGCCCTCCAGCCCCGCTGTCAGAGGCACCGCCGGGCCCATCCGGCCGACCGGCGCTGGCGAGAGTCGACGCCGGTCTGTCCGCAGGTCGGGCGAAGCGGCCAACCAGAGGTCGATCGGCACTCCCGCCAACAGGGCCAGCCTCGCTGGCAGCGCCGGTCGATGTGTCGCCGGGCGGAACACCCCATCGGACGTCCTGCGACAGTTCAAGGGACGGATCGACGCCGCCATCGGATGCCACCGCGGGTGGAGGATCCCCGCCGGCCGCAGGCTGCGAGGGCGGCAGCGCCGGGTTCACCACCAGCGGGTCGACGGTCGTCAGCCGGGTCACCAGGTCGGAGGTCAGCGTACCTGTCTCTTCGGCACCCATCGTGCGCTGGTAGTCGCGGATGGCGGCCCGCGTCCTCTCGCCGAGAATACCGTCAACCGGTCCGGGATTCAGCCCGGCACGCTGGAGCGCGTGCTGCACGCTGCCGATCAGGAGCGCCTCCCCGAACGGATTTGGGGCCACCGGGCCGGTGGAGGCGGTCGGCGCCGACGTCGGCTCAGACGGCGCAGTTTCGGGTGCCGCAGGCTTGGAGGCTGGAAGCGCGCGTCGTGCGGGCTCGACCACGGCCGACTCCGGCCGCGCCATCGGAGCCGTGACCGGCGGCAGCCCTCGAGCGGACGGCTCCAAAGCTGCCGCGTCCACGGTTTCAGCGCTTGGCGGAAGGCTGACGTAGCCCGATTTCGGCACTTGCAACGGGGGTGCTGTCCGCAACGCCGCCGTCGGCGCCAAGCGATCCGGAGCGGGTTCCGGTAGCGACAGCGGGCGCAGGACCGAGGTTGGGACTTCGGGCCCGAGCGACGGCGGGCGGGCGGGGATCGAAGGGCTTTCAGGGCCCCAGTCGCGGGCAACCGCCGGCTCCGGACGCCGTTCGATGCGCGGCGGGATCCGGCCGGCCGGGGCTCCCACCGTCGCGTCGAGAAGCGGTGCCTGCGGAACGCCGACGACCTGTAGCGGCGCCGACCCCGAAGGTCCGGCGTCGGTGACCGGCGGTCTGGCCGGCTCCGATGCCGCGACAATCGGTCTCGCTGGCGAAACGGTGTCGAAGTCCGGCGCCCACGCCGTCACGGTCTCCCGAACCAGCGACAGCGCGATCGGCCGGTTCCGCGTGGCTTGATCGGCAGCGCCCGGCGCGGGATCGTGGTCGATCACGGTCGTGATGTAGGCGGCCGAAAGACCGGTTGTGGCAACCAGCAGCGCCGCGCCGGCCATGAACCAGGAGGCCGATGACGGCGGCCACGGGACCCGCCCCAACAGTTGCCGGGACCAGTCGGGAAGCGTGTTGGGGACGGGCGGTCGGCGGGGAAACGCTCCGCTGGAACTCGGCTTGTCCGAGGTGGTCGGACGCACGGGACCGGCCGCGGCGAGTACCTCGAACCCGGCGAACGCCGGAACGTCCTCATCGGGCCCCGGCCGATCCTGCCCAGCCGCAGCCTCCAGACCGGCGATCGGCCGCTCACCGGCCTTGCCGGCATCGGGCGGCCGGGCTTCGGTTGCTTGAGCCCTGGGACGATCGTTTCCGGGGCGTCGGCCGGCCCTGGCCGCGGCGGTCGGGGGGGCAGGCTTGCTCTTGCGAGTCGCCCGGGTGAGCGGCTTCGACGGCTTGGCGGGAACCGGAGCCTTGCCAGCCTTCGAACGCGCAGTCGGGGCGGGATCGCCGAGTCGCGGAGGATCTACGGTCTCCCTGGGCGGCTGTCGTGGCGCCCGACCGGCCGACGGACTGCCAAACGAGGGGCTCACGGACTCGTGATCCGGATTCCCACCCGCGCCGCCATCCCGCGCGATTTCCGCGAAGCCACGATCCCACTCCGGCGGAGGCCGGACGTGGCGGTCGGGGGATGGATTGACGCGACGC
>CAYNFA010000783.1:0-2171 GCA_964396345.1 uncultured Thalassobaculum sp. | reverse complement strand
GCGCGCACGCCGGGCGGCGCCGCGCGCCTTGACGGCACCGGCGAGCTGAATGGCCCCTCCGAACAGCAGCAGCTTCTCGGTCAACGTGGTCTTGCCGGCGTCCGGGTGCGAGATGATCGCAAAAGTTCGGCGCCGGGCGACCTCTTCGGCGAGCACGCCCATGGTGGAGTTGTCCCTGATATGAGTGTCTCGGTACTTAACGTCGGACGCTGTCCACATCAAGCATCGCCGCAAATTGCGGCAATTGTGCACCGCGACATGTCCCGATACGCTAACCCTGATGGACGCGACATTTTGGCGGAGCGCACGATGCCGGTGACCCTGTGGCAACGCATGCGACGGGCAACGCCCGCGGCGCTGGCGATGTTGCTGGCAACGGCACCCGCGGTGGCGCTGGACCGGGTGACTTTCGGGACGAACTGGAAGGCCCAGGCCGAGCACGGCGGCTACTATCAGGCTGTCGTCGACGGCACCTACGCACGATACGGGCTCGAAGTGGAGATCCGGCAGGGCGGTCCCAATGTCAGTCACCAGCAATTGCTGGCGGCCGGCAAGATCGACTTCAACATGGGCGGCAACATGTTCGCCGCTTTCAATTACCTGACCAGCAAAGTTCCGATGGTCACGGTGGCCGCGAATTTCCAGAAGGACCCGCAGATCCTGATGGTGCATCCGGACTCCCCGCACCGGACGCTGGAGGACCTCAAGGGCGCCACGCTGCTGATCAGCCGCGGCGGGCAGATGACCTTCTGGCAGTGGCTAAAGCGAGCCTACGGCTTCACCGACGACCAGATTCGTCCCTACACCTTTAACCTGGGCCCGTTTCTAGCGAACCGCGGCTGGGGCCAGCAGGGTTACGTCACATCGGAGCCCTACGCGGTCGAACGGGCCGGTGGCTTCACCCCGCGGGTGTTCCTGCTGGCCGACCACGGCTACGAAAGTTATTCGACGACCATCGAGGCATCGTGGAAGCTGGTCGAGGAAAACCCTGATCTGGTGCAACGTTTCGTCGACGCCACCGCGATCGGCTGGGTGAGCTACATCCACGGCGACCCCGGCGCCGCCAACGCGGCGATCCGCAAGGATAACCCGGACATCTCCGACGCTCAGATCGCCTACTCCCGCGCCAAGATGAAGGAGTACGGCATCGTCGATTCGGGAGACGCCGAGACGCTCGGCGTCAACGCCATGACCGACGCCCGCTGGCGGTCGTTCTTCCGGTTCGCCACCGACGCCGGCCTATACGACCCGACGCTGCCGCTCGAGCGTGGCTATACCCTGCGTTTCGTCAACAAGGGCGTCGGCCTCGACCGCCGGCAGGATCTTCTCGGCAAGCAATGACGGGCCCGGCGGCGCTCGACGTGATCCGCTTGACCGGCATCCGTAAGGCCTTCCCCAACGGTGTGGTCGCCCTCGATGGCCTTGATTTCGAGGTGCGAGCCGGAGAGTTCGTGAGCCTTCTCGGACCGTCGGGTTGCGGCAAGAGCACGGCGCTGCGGCTGATCGCCGGTCTGACATCGGCGGATTCCGGGTCGCTCAGGGTCACGCCCGGGGCGGCGGCGACCGTTGACCAAAGCCGGCGCGACATCGCCTTCGTGTTCCAGGATCCGACGCTGATGCCGTGGGCGTCGGCCTTCGACAACGTGTGGCTGCCGCTCAGGCTCGCCGGACTGTCGCGGGCCGCGGCCGCCGATCGGGTTCACGAAGCACTCGCCGGTGTCGGCCTCGATGGCTTCGAGCGCGCGTACCCTCGGGAACTCTCGGGCGGCATGCGCATGCGGGTGTCCATAGCGCGAGCCCTGGTCACCGGGCCGCGCCTGCTGCTCATGGACGAGCCATTTGCCGCCCTCGACGAGATCACCCGGTTCAGGCTCAACGACGACCTGCTGCGCCTCAAGCATGAGCAGGGATGGACGGTGGTGTTCGTCACCCACAGCGTGTTCGAGAGCGCCTACCTGGCGACGCGGATCGGGGTGATGACCGGCCGGCCCGGGCGGATCGCCGGCGAGGTGACGGTCGATGTC
Organism: uncultured Thalassobaculum sp.; assembly: GCA_964396345.1. Taxonomy (GTDB): domain Bacteria; phylum Pseudomonadota; class Alphaproteobacteria; order Thalassobaculales; family Thalassobaculaceae; genus Thalassobaculum_A. Next base: position 147 of record CAYNFA010000783.1, on the reverse strand, counting down.
CCCTACCCGCGAACGGAAGCGTTGCGGACCGACCGCCGCTACGCCGAAGCCTGCCGCGCGACCACCGCCATCCTGCACCAGGCCATGGGAGACGCCGCCTGATGCGCCGCGATCTCGTCGCCGAGGCCGAAGACACGGCGCGGCGGC
>CAYNFA010000782.1:0-2180 GCA_964396345.1 uncultured Thalassobaculum sp. | reverse complement strand
CACGCTGCGGCCATCGGCGCCGATCCGCGCGCTCCGCACGAACCGGCCGAGCCCGGCGGCGGCCTCGGCGACAGGCCCTTCGATAGAGCGGGTAAATCGGATCACCAGCGCGTCGCCGAACCGCTCGGCAGAGTACTGGACCGGACCGGGCCACGCGAAGACCAGCCGATCGAAACCCTCCTGCGCGGCACCGACCACCCCTACCGGATCGGCCACCACCGGCGCCGCCCAAAGCATCGAGGCCGCCAGCAGAGCCGGTCCGCCGATACGCCTCCAGCGTCGCGCGACGGGGGCGGTCATCGCGCCCGCTCCGGCAGGATCACCACGTCGACCCGGCGGGCGATCGCGTAACGCTCCTCGGTCGGTGCCGTCGGTTCGACACTGAAGAACCGGCTGTCACCCATTCCGGACGCGATCGGCAGCCGCGGCAGGCCGGCATCGACCAGGGTGACCGCCACCGCGTCGGCGCGGGCCAGCGACAGAGCGCGGTTGGAGCCCATTGGAGAATCAGGCGGGGTCGGACGGGGATCCGCGTGACCCACCACCTCGATGCGGTTCGGCAGCGTCGCCAGCGCGGTCGCCAGTTCAGCCACGGCCGCCCGGGCGCTCGACGTAAGGGTCGCCTGGCCGGTCGCGAACAGCAGGTCCGACGGCAGCGACAGCACCAGACGGTCGCCGGCGCGGACGATTCGCGCGCTGCCCAGGATCGGGTTCCCCGACAGCTTCGCGGTCAGCAACGGCTCGAGATAGCTGAGACGGAAGCCGGCTCCCTGCCGTTCCGCCTCAACACCGAGCGTCTCGGGCGGTGCCACGTGGGCAGTTGAGACGGTCTTGCCAAGGGCGACCGAGATCGAGGCGGCGGCCGCGTCGAACGATGGCGAGTCGATCGTCGTCATGGCGAACCGCATGACGAAGAATGCCAACATCAACGACACCAAGTCGACCAGAGTCACCATCCATCGCGGCCCACCGCCGTATTTTCGTCCGGCGCGTCGGCCGAGTCGGCGCTCATGGGCGGTCACCGTAGATCGCACCTGGGACAGCGCCATGCCTCACCCGCCTCCCGGGTATCCGGCAGCCGGCCGGGTCCGGAACACGAATCTGACGGTGTCGGCGACTCCCGGCTCCAGTCCTGCGGCCATCAGGCCAGGTTCGATCCCGAACGCGACCATGGAGTCGACCATATCGGCGACCGATCGTCCGCGGGCGAGACGCGAGGCGCCACGATCCGCTGCCGAAGACGAGAACAGGACGTCGAGTTCCAGGACAGATCCCGCCGGCGGCGAGGCCAGCAGCGGCGCCATGTCGGCGGCGAGCGCCCGGCCAACCGGGGTCAGGCCGCCGACTGCCGGCGCGTAGATCCGAGCCACCGGTGCCTCGACGTAGATCGGGTTGCCATCGGGTTCGACCGTCACGCGCGCCACCGGCAGCACCCGGCGGAAGATCTCGCCAATTCGCGCGCGGGTGTTCTCGCCGATCACCTGTCCCGGGTCGGCCTCCAGCACGCCGTCGCCGATCTCGGTCCGAAAGGCGGTCGGAAACGCGCGGTTCACGCTTTCCAGGACGCGGTTGCTGCGGCCGGGCTCGATGGTGGAGAGTGTGTTGAGGAGTATGAAGAAAGCCAGCAGAAGCAGGAAAAGGCTGAGGAACAGCGTTTGGCTGGACCCCTTGTCGGGTTCCGGAAGCAATGGCCGGGACAGGGACATGCGCGCCTAGTCGAGTTTGTCGAACAGCGCGTCGACCTCCGTCTGGGTCCTGGCCGCTCCAGGCAGCTGTGGACCGTTGAGCAAACCACTCTCCGAGGCCGACCCGTGAAGGCTTTTTTCCTCTATTTTCGAGGATTTGTCACGTTTTCTTTCACGGCCGTCTTCAGTCACGGTGATGCCCGCGTCCAGGTCATCGACCGCTGTTTTCACCGCGACCAGGCGCTGGCCGACAATGTCGCGCACCGCCGAGGCCTCCAGGATGTCGGTCATCGCCCGGTCGATGCCCGCGGCAACCTCGGACGGCAGCAACTCGCAGGCCGTCGAAACGCGTTCGACCGCATCGATAATGCGGTCGAACGCGTTCTGGAGTTCCCGGTCGATCACGTCGATCTCGGCGCGAGCGCGTTCAAACGCCTCGACCGACTCCACAGGCATGCGCCCGCCCCGCCCCGTCCGCCTCAGCATTCCCCCAGG
>CAYNFA010000781.1:0-2182 GCA_964396345.1 uncultured Thalassobaculum sp. | reverse complement strand
AGAAGCCACCCGCGCTCCTCCTCAATCGTGATGCTGGCGACCGTGACCGGCGTCATCTTCACGCACAACCTGGCCATCGGCGTCCTGATCGGCGTGCTGCTGTCGGGCATCTTCTTCGCCTGGAAGATCGCGCAGATCTTCCGCGTCACCTCGACACTTTCCGAGAACGGCACGTCGCGCTCCTATCTGGTCGAGGGACAGGTGTTCTTCGCGTCCGCTGACGCTTTCACCGCGGCCTTCGATTTCAAGGAGGCGTTGGAAATGGTGACGATCGACGTCAGCCACGCGCACATCTGGGACATTTCCAGCGTCGCCGCCCTCGACATGATCGTGCTCAAGTTCCGACGCGAGGGTGCGGAGGTGGTGATCGTCGGCATGAACGAGGCGACGGAGACGATCATCGACCGGCTCGCCATCCACGACAAGCCAGGGGCGCTGGAGCGCCTTATGGGTCACTGAGCCTTCAGGGGTTTACGTCGGTACCTGACGGACGCAGGCTGGACTGACAGCGCCACCGGCGACGCCGGGACCAACGAGGTGCCCAGAAGGACAAGCCGGGCACCGGGGAGGAACGACACTTGACCAAGCTCATCGCGCTCGTCGACGGCTCGATCTATTCGCGCAGCGTGTGCGACCATGCGGCCTGGATCGCGCGCCGGACCGGCTCAACCGTGGAGCTTCTGCATGTCCTCGGGCGGCGGGAGACCGGCAGCGCCCCCGCGGACCTCAGCGGCAGCATCTCGCTCGGGGCACGGTCCTCGCTTCTGGAAGAGTTGAGCGCGCATGACGAGCAGCGCGCCAAGCTGGCGCAAAAACGCGGGCGCGCCATCCTGGACGACGCCAAGACGGTGCTGGAAGGTGCCGGCGTCGGCGAGGTCACGACACGCCTGCGTTTCGGCGACATCGTGGAGACCGCCGCCGAGTTCGAGACCGCCGCCGACATGGTCGTGATCGGCAAGCGCGGCGAGGCCGCCGACTTCGCGAAACTGCATCTCGGATCGAACCTGGAACGCATCGTCCGCTCGACCCACAAGCCGGTGTTCGTCGCCTCGCGGGCTTTCAACCCGATCGACCGGTTCCTGATCGCCTACGACGGCGGCACCAGCAGCATGAAGGCCGTCGACTTCGTAGTGCGGAGCCGGCTGTTCGAAGGATTGGCCTGCCGGCTGTTGACGGTCGCCCCCGACACCCCGGAGAGCCGGCGGCGACTCGACGACGCCCAGGCCATCCTAAGGGCGGGCGGTTACCAGGTCGACGCGGCGGTCGTACCGGGACAGCCGGACGCGGTGATTGCGCGGATCGTGGAAGAAGAGGGCATCGACCTTCTGGTCATGGGCGCCTACGGCCACTCGCGGATCCGCAACCTGATCATCGGCTCCACCACGTCGGAGATGATCCGCGGCTGCAAGATCCCGGTGGCACTGTTCCGTTAAAGTCAGCCGCCGCCACGCCGTTTGCCCAGGCGATTCGGGCGCCACTTTCCGTTTGCCGTGTGCCGGACCATAGTAGCCTCGCCGCGGTCTGACCCTCGATCGTGATGCGCGCCTCCCGCCGTCGTTGCTCCGGCACTCGGCCGGATCCCGGCGTCTTCGAGTGCGGCTTCCTGCTCGAGACGCCCGACCTCGCTCATGACCCGATCGGCGTCCACGGCCAGGAGTTGTTCAGCATCCCCACCGAGCATATCGACGCGGTTGCGGGTCCGTGCGTCGAGACGACCGCCAAACTCAGTGGCGGAGGCCTTGTCGGGCACCCTTCCCCATCGGGCAGCCACATAGCGTTGAACGAGATCCGCCAACGCCAGAGAGTCTGGTTCGGTCATGGCTGCCTCGCGTCCCGTTCCGGCGCGCTCGGCGTCGCCGCGGGGCCGGCGCCCTGATCCGGGTGACTCGGTTGGCCAAGAGCCGCGACAACCTGCGGGCGGAGACGCAGGCGGAAAGGCGCACCTTCCTCGGAGGCCTCGATGAACGCAAAGCTCTGGATCGGTGCGGAGAAGCGGTCGGCGTCCGGATGCTTCGGCGCGAAACCAAGTATCAAGGCCAGCTTACGCCCGAGGCGCCCGTATTCCTGGATCACCGTTTCGCCGTCACCGACACCGAACCGAGTTAGATCCCGTATGGTGGCCACGGCATCCGCGTGTCTCGAGTGAGCGTTGAGGATCGAGAACACTCGAGCCGGCAGTTCA
>CAYNFA010000780.1:0-2189 GCA_964396345.1 uncultured Thalassobaculum sp. | reverse complement strand
GTTGTAGTCGTAAGGTCCCGCCCAGGCGCCGGTGAGCTTGACCGCCTCGAAGGCCGGAATGCGGTGCGCCAGCGCCGGCCACACGATTTCCTCGAACCAGCGCCAGTCGACCTCGATCTCCCAGGTCTCCGGATCCTGGTCCTCGGGCGGCGACACCCCGCAGAGATACCCCGAACCCTCGGGCCGAACGTAGACGCCGGTCGGGTCGATGGTCAGCGGCAGCCGCGGGCGCAGCGGCTCGCGGCAGTCGATCTGGTAGACCGTCCGGATGCGCGGGCCGACCGGCAGGGCGACGCCGGCGAGCCGGGCCACCGCGCCCGATCCGGCGCCGGCTGCGACCACCACCGTTCCGCAGGCGATCCGATTCCCCGAGGCCAGCCGCACCGCCTGGACCCGGCCGCCTTCGTGCTCGATCGCCACCACCTCGTCGGTGCGGTACTCGGCGCCGAGCGCGCGAGCCTTGCGCTTGAAGGCCTGCAGCAAGGTGCTCGGGTCGACCCAGCCCTCGCCGCGCTCGCCGAGGGTACCGGCGGCCAGACCGTCGGTGTTCAGCCACGGGAACCGGGCGGCCAGCGCATCCGGCTCCAGCCAGGCGATGGCGGCCCCGGCCCCGGTCTGGACCGCGTGGTTCTCGGCCAGCACGGCGCGGCCCTCGGGGGTCGCCAGGAACAGGTAGCCGCCTTCCACGAAACCGAGGTCCGGTTCCTCGCCGTCGACCGCCAGCAAGTCGCCCGCCCGGCCGATGAAATCGCGCGCGAACAGTCCGATCTCGACGTTCTCGCGGATCGAGAACTGCTGCCGGATGCCGCCGACCGACAGCGGCGTCGAGGCCCGTGCGTAGGTCGGGTCGCGCTCGACCACCACCACCCGGCCGCCGAAGCCGGCGTCGGCCCCAAGGAAATAGGCGGCCGACGAGCCGACCGCACCGCCGCCAACGATCACCACATCCGCCCGATCCGAGCCCGCCTGCGCCATGTCCGGTCACCTCCGGCGGCGAGCGTCGGGGATTCTCCGGCGCTCCGCAAGCCGCCTCGGCGCGCCGCCGCCGGCCGGCGACGCGATGCCGGGGGTCGTGACGGCGGCCGGCTGCGGCCCTATGCTGGCGCACCGATTTGCCGGAGGAGACATGCCCGCGACCGAGCCGGCACCGGAGGACGCAGGCCTGCAAGACGTCGTCCCCGAGCCCGTCGATTCCGAACCCGTCGACCGCGGGCATGTCGACGGCCTCGCCGTCGTCCGCAAACGGGTGCCGAACGCCCGGGCGATCTGCGACGCCCCGGCGCTTCAGGCCGAGATCGAAGCGATCGCGAACGAGCGCGACGTCGTCCGGCGGCGGGCGGCGGTGCTGGCGCGGCTCAAGGTCGCGCTCGCCGACGGCAGCGCCGAGATCCGCCGGCGGTTCGAGGCCAGCAACGACGGCGCCGCCTGCGTGCGCCAGAACGCCTGGCTCATGGACAGGCTGATCCAGGCGGCGGCACGGCTGGCCGCCGAGCGCGAGTTCCCGGCGACCAACCCGACCACCGCCGAGCGCATCGCGATCGCCGCCGTCGGCGGCTACGGCCGCAGCGAGCTGGCGCCGGAATCCGACGTCGACCTGCTGTTCCTGCGCCCCTACAAGCAGACGCCGCGCGGCGAGCAGATCGTCGAGTACCTGTTGTACCTGCTGTGGGATCTGGGCCTGAAGGTCGGCCATTCCACCCGCTCGTGCGACGAGTGCATCCGCCAGGCCAAGGCCGACGTGACCATCCGCACCGCCCTGCTGGAATCGCGCTTCCTGTGGGGCGACGAGACGCTCTACGACGAGATGCGCGCGCTGTTCTTCAAGGACGTCGGCGCCGGCTCGCCGCTGCCGTTCGTCGAGGCCAAGCTCGAGGAGTCCGACAGCCGGCACCGCCGGCTCGGGGATTCGCGCTACGTCGTCGAGCCGAACGTCAAGGACGGCAAGGGCGGGCTGCGCGACCTGCACACGCTGTTCTGGATCGGCAAGTACGTGTACCGGGTCGAGGACGTCACCCGGTTGGTCGACCGCGGCGTGCTCACGGTCGGCGAGGCCCGGCGCTTCGCCAAGGCGCAGAAGCTGCTGTGGACCATCCGCTGCTGGCTGCACTACCTGGCCGGCCGGGCCGAGGAGCGCCTGACCTTCGAGATGCAGCCGGTGATCGCCGAGCGGCTCGGCTACACCGACCACG
>CAYNFA010000779.1:0-2198 GCA_964396345.1 uncultured Thalassobaculum sp. | reverse complement strand
GCCGCGCGGGCACGGCGCGTTGCCTCATTCGAGCGCCAGCCGCAGCGCCGCGGCGAGCGCCACCCGGTTTCCGAGGCGGGATTTCGCCACCTTGGCGTCAAGGTCGCCGAGCTTGGCGATCATCGCCTCGGTCAGGTTGGCGCGCTGCGGCACCCGGTTGAGCACCAGCAACGCCCGGGTCTTCTCGCCGGCGGCGAGATCGAGGGTCGACTTGGTGGCCCACAGATCCATCGGGCTCGGCTGCAGCGGCACCACCACAAGGTCGGCCGAGCGCACCGCGATCTTCGCCTCGGTCTCGGCGTGCGGCGGTGAATCGATGATCACCACGTCGTTTGTGCGGGCCAGCTTCTCGACCTCGTTGGCCGTCCGCCAGCCGGTGATGCGGTGGACCGACACCCCGCCCTTGCCGCGCGCGCCGACCGGCGCCGGCACGCCCATCTCCCCGCGCATCGCCCACCACGCGCTGAGCGAGGCCTGGGGATCGATGTCGACCACCGCGACGGAGTGACCGGCCTGCGCCCAGGCGATGGCAAGGTGCGCGACCATCGTGGTCTTTCCGGCCCCGCCCTTCTGCTGGGCGACGGTGACGATGCGGGCGGTCATGGGCGACTCCTCCGGTCGACGGACGATCCGATACTGTACCGGGTCGGGACGAATGCTGCACTCGCGAACACGGACCTCCGGTAACGTGGGGCTTGACGCCGGTCCGCCGTTGCGCGACGCACCCGCTCCATGACCGCTTCGACCAGAGCCGACGCCCCGATCCGCCCGATCGACGATCCCGAGGCCCGTTCGGAAGGCGCGCGTCTGCTCAACCACGGGGCGCTGGTGGCGTTCCCGACGGAGACGGTCTACGGCCTCGGCGCCGACGCCACCGACGAGGCGGCGGTCGCCCGGATCTACGCCGCCAAGGACCGGCCGCGCTTCAACCCGCTGATCAGCCACGTCGCCAGCGCCGCGGCGGCCTTCGATCTCGGCGTGGCGACGCCGGATGCCGAGCGCCTGGCCGACGCGTACTGGCCGGGGCCGCTGACCATCGTGCTGCGCCGCCGGCCGGGCTGCCCGGTCGCCTGGCTGACCAGCGCCGGCCTCGACACCGTGGCGCTCAGGGTGCCGGGCAGCGCCGCCGCGCGCGCCCTGCTGGCCGAGGCCGGGATCCCGGTCGCGGCCCCAAGCGCCAACCGCTCCGGCCGGGTCAGCCCGACCACCGCCGCCCATGTCGCCGAAGAACTGGGTGACCGGGTCTCGCTGATCCTCGACGGTGGCCCCTGCCCGGTCGGACTGGAGAGCACGGTGGTCGACCTGTCGGGGGCCCGCCCCCGGCTGCTGCGCCCGGGGGCGGTCACCCGCGAGCAGATCGAGGCGCTGCTCGGCGCGGTGGAGATCGCCGGCGATGGCGACGCCGTCGTCGCGCCAGGCATGCTGGCCAGCCACTACGCCCCGCTGGCCCCGGTCCGCCTGGACGCGACCGACCGGCGCCCGGGCGAGGTGTTCCTCGACTTCGGGGCGACCTACCGGGCCGCCGACCTCGACCTCAGCCCGTCCGGCGATCTGCAACAGGCGGCCACGCGGCTGTTCGCCGCGCTGCGCGCGCTGGACGGCGCCGACGTGGTGGCCATCGCGGTGGCGCCGGTGCCGGCCGACGGCCTGGGCGCCGCCATCAACGACCGGCTGCGCCGGGCCGCGGCACCACGCCAATGATCGGCGCGGCCTGTCACCGATAAGGCCAACCGTCGCGCCCCGCATCGCGCATCCGGCGGGGTGGGTTGTGCGCCGCCGCCCGCAGCCTAATATCGCCGCCGAACATCGCCACCCAGTTCGAACGATCAGGAGACCCCGATGGCCGCTCCAGCCGCCGTCGCCAGCCGCGCGCACGACACCGCGCTCGACCGCATCAAGGCCGTCGTCGGACCGAAAGGCTGGACCGACGACGCCGCCGCCATGCGCCCGCATCTCGAGGACTGGCGCGGGCTGTACAAGGGCAAGGCGCGTCTGGTGGTGAAGCCGTCGACCACCGAGGAGGTGGCCGGCGTGGTCGCCGCCTGCCACGACGCCGGCATCCCGATCGTGCCCCAGGGCGGCAACACCTCGTTGTGCGGGGGATCAACGCCGGACGACGGCGGCGAGGCGATCGTGCTCTCGCTGGTCCGCATGAACCGGGTCCGCGACCTCGACGCCGCCAACCACACCATCACGGT
>CAYNFA010000778.1:0-2201 GCA_964396345.1 uncultured Thalassobaculum sp. | reverse complement strand
CCGGCGCTGGCGTCGACCGGCCGCCGGCCGACCCTGGTCTATACCGGCGGTTGCTGGCTGTGGGGGCCGTCGCCGGAGCGCGCGATCGACGAGCGGACCGGTTTCGATCCCCTACCCGCCTTCGCCTGGGCGGTCGGCCACGTCGAGCGGGTCCTGGCCGCCCCCGGCATCCGGGCGGCGGTGGTGCACCCGGCGATGGTCCACGCCGACGCCGCCGGCCCGGTCGCGGCGATGGAAGCACAAGCCCGGGCTGGCGAGCCGGTCCGGCTGATCGGGTCGGCGACCACGCTCTGGCCAATGGTGCACGCCGACGACCTCGCCGACCTTTACCGCCGGGTGCTGGAGGACGAGACCTTCACCGGCCATGTCATTGGCGTTGCCGACGAGGCGGTGGCGGTCGGGGATCTCGCGCACGCCGCCGCCCAACGCCATGGATCGACGCTGCCGCCGCGGGTGGTGGCCGAAAACCTCGTCGTCACCGAACTGGGCGACTGGGCCCGCGGCTACGCCCGCAGCCAGCGCATGAGCGGCGCCTTCTCCCGCTCCCGGCTGGGCTGGAAACCGCGCCGGAGCGCCCGGCCGGCGGCAAGCTTCGCCGGCCGGTGATCCGGACTCAGACCTTCCGGACAGCCCCCGTGGCGGCGCTGGTGGTGAGCGCGGCGTAAGCTCCGGAAGGCGTCGACGTTGGCGATCCGGCGCGGCAGCACGCTGTCGTCATCCTGCTCGTAGTAGCGCTTGGCGAGGTCGACGATCAGATGACCGGCCTCGACGAACAGGCGCTGCCAGTCGGCGTGGGTCGCCAGCACCGAGCCGTTGCCCGGCAGCGACAGGCCGAACGCCTCGGTCAGGTAGTTCATCGAGTTGGCGGTGAACATGCCGGAGCACGACCCGCAGGTCGGGCAGGCCGAGCGTTCGATCACGTCCACGTCGGCGTCGCTGATCCGGTCGTCGGCCGCGGCGATCATGGCGTCGACCAGGTCGACCGCCGTCTCGACGCCCTTCAGCACCACCTTGCCGGCTTCCATCGGCCCGCCGGAGACAAACACCACCGGGATGTCGAGCCGCATCGCGGCCATCAGCATGCCGGGCGTGATCTTGTCGCAGTTGGAGATGCAGACCATCGCGTCGGCGCAGTGCGCGTTGACCATGTACTCGATCGAATCGGCGATGATCTCGCGCGACGGCAGCGAGTAGAGCATCCCGTCATGGCCCATCGCGATGCCGTCGTCGACGGCGATCGTGTTGAACTCCTTGGCCACCCCGCCGGCCTTCTCGACCTCGCGCGCCACCATCTGGCCGAGGTCCTTGAGGTGGACGTGGCCCGGCACGAACTGGGTGAAGGAGTTGGCGATCGCGATGATCGGCTTGCCGAAATCGGAGTCCTTCATCCCGGTGGCGCGCCAGAGGCCGCGGGCGACGGCCATATTGCGGCCGTGGGTGGTGGTTCGGGAACGATAGGGCGGCATCGCGGGGGGACCCTTCTGCGGGGGATTGGAGCGGGCGAGGTTACCAGCCGCTCCGCTCCACCGGCTCGATCCCGGATCGAACGGTCTAACGAATGCGGCGCGGATGAAGCTCTGCACGAACTGGCGCTGGAACAGCAGGAAGGCGATCAGCAGCGGCCCCGACGACATCAGCGTGGCGGCGGTGATGATCGACCAGTCGATGCCCTGGTCGGTCGAGGCAAACACCGAGAGCCCGACCGTCACCGGCCGCGTCGTGACCGAGTTGGTGATGATCAGCGGCCACAGGAAGTTGTTCCAGTGGTGGCTGACCGACACCAGGCCGAAGGCGATGTACACCGGCCGCGCCAGCGGCACGTAGACCACCCGGCCGCCGTCGACCCGCTCAAGCCCCGCGATCAGCCGCAGGGTGGTCGACTTGCCGCAACCGGACGGACCGAGCAGCACCACGAGCGAACCGGCCTCGACCTCGAAGCTGAAATCGTCGACCGCGCGCGCGGCGCCCCAATGCTTGCTGACCCGGTGGAGAGAGATCGCCTGCACGCGCCTGCCCCTGCTGCGTCGTTCCGCCCGGACCGTTGGCTGGTCCGGGACGGGGCCGACCCGCTATGGGCTTCGCATATCAGCGTCGCGTGACGATCGTGTGAAGGCGGCCCCTATCCGGCGGCCTTAAGGACCTCGGCGGCGAGCGCCTTGATCTCCGAGGCGGCCGAGCCGCCCGGCTGGTACTCGGTGACG